>DAOTTS010000227.1:0-14946 GCA_034437735.1 Anaerolineae bacterium | reverse complement strand
CAGATTTCCTCTCTCGCTGTGGCGGGAGCCGTTGCTACGGCGTGTGGTCAGCAGACCCCTGAAATGACGGAGGAGCCTGAAGAAGAACCCAAGGAGCCCGCACCGGAAGAGACATCTCCGGAAGAGGGCGGTGAAGCGGAAGGCAAGTTTAATGAGGCGCCCATGCTGGCCGATCTGGTCTCCCAGGGGGATCTCCCGCCTGTGGACGAGCGGCTTCCCATGAACCCCTACATCGGGTCGGTCGCGGAGGGGATCGGTAATTACGGCGGCGCGATCCGCCGTGGCTTCAAGGGTGTGTCCGATCGCTGGGGCCCCACCAAGCACATCGACCGCTTCCTGGTCTGGTACGACCAGGATCTGGTGCTTCAGCCACGTCTTTGTGAATCGTGGGATCTGAGTGATGACGCGACGACCTGGACGATCAACCTGCGCAAGGGGATGAAGTGGTCCGACGGCACGGACTTTACGAGCGAGGCGTTCCAATGGTTTTACGAGAACCAGGCGCAGAACGAGGATCTCAGCCCATCGCCTCCCGGTAACCTCAGCACCCGGGATGAGGACGGCAACAAGGTCTTGGCCGAGATGGAGTTCCCCGACGATTTCACGGTTGTCATCAAGTTCGCCCACCCGAACCCCATGTGGCACTTTAGCGTAGCGCGTTCGATCAACGGCTTAGTGACACCGGGGCACCATATGGCTCAGTTCCATATGGAATTGACCGATGACACGGACGCGTTGGAGGTCGCGATTGATGAGGCCGGTTTCAACTCCTGGGATGAGTACTTCGAGGATCGCAACTGGTGGTATTTAAATCGCGAGCGGCCGATGTTCAGCCCCTGGCTGGCTGCGAACTCCCTCGCCGAGGAACTCTTCATCATGGAGCGTAACCCCTACTTCTTCGCCACCGATCCGGACGGCAACCAACTGCCCTATCTCGACCAGGTCACGCATCGTCTCTTTGATACCAATGAGGTCTTTAACCTGTGGATCGTCAATGGTGAGATCGACTTCCAGGCTCGACATGTCGGGATCGCTAACTACAGCCTATACAAGGAGAGCGAAGCCAGCGGTGAGTACAGCGTCTACCTGGGACAGAGCGCGGGCCACACCTGCATGCAGCCCAACCATACGACCAAGAATGAGAAGGTGCGGGAGTTCTTCAACACCCGCGAAGCGCGTCTGGCGATGTCGTACGCGGTCAACCGCGACGAGATGAATGAGCTGGTGTTTGATGGCCTGCTCACCCCTCGCCAGTACAGCCCGCTGCAGCTGTCGCCCAACTACTATCCCAAGCTCTCGGAGGCTCATATCACGTATGATCCGGATAGGGCCGAGGAGCTTCTTGATGAGGCTGGATACACGGAGAAGAATGCCGAGGGTTTCCGCCTCTGGAAGGATGGGAGCGGGCCGATCAGCTTCATCATTGAGGGAACCGCACAACCTGGCAGCCCCGGTGAGGACGCGGCTCAGCTCTACACCGACTATCTCAAGGCGGTCGGCATCAACGCCACCTACAAGTACTTCGAGCGCTCCCTCTACACCGAGCACTTCGAGTCCAACGAGATCGAGGCGTCCTGGTGGGGCGGCGACCGGACGGTCGTTCCCTTGGCGCCGGGCGCCCCGATCTTCCGTGGGACCATGATCGATCGCCCGTGGGCCTGTGCCTGGGGCCTCTGGTTCAACAGCAACGGCACCGACCCCAACGGCGAGGAACCCCCGGAAGGGCACTGGATCTGGGACATCTGGGATATCTGGTCGCAGATCGAGGTGGAGCCCGACGAACAGAAGCGTAATGAGATGTTCGAGGACATCATGGACATCTGGGCCGAGGAGCTGCCGATGATCGGGTGCCTGGGTGAGTCGCCTTCGCCCATTATCGTGAAGAACGGTTTCCGCAACTATCTCGAGAGTATGCCGATCGATGATACGACCGGTGACGAGCACCTGCTCGAGACCGAGACGTACTACTGGGAGAACCCGGAGGATCACACCCTCTGATCGACGTTGTATCTCTGTTGGAGGACGAGAGGTTTCTCTCGTCCTCCAACGTTCATGCCTTGTTTAGGAGGCTCGTTATGTTCAATTATATCATCAAACGAATCGCGGTGATGATCCCGACACTCCTTGTGATCTCGATGATCTCCTTTGCCGTGATTCAGCTTCCCCCGGGCGATTATCTCACGTCCTATGTCTCGCAGCTCCGCATGGAGGGCGACATGATCGATCAGGACGAGATTGAGCAGCTCGAAAAACGTTATGGTCTGGGACAGCCCGTCTATGTTCAGTATTACAAATGGATCTCCGGCATCATTCTTCGTAACGACTGGGGACAGTCGATGGAGTGGCAAAAGCCGGTGAAGGATTTGATCGGAGAACGCATAGCGCTTACGATTTTTCTCTCTTCCATTTCGATCCTCGTAAGTTGGCTTGTGGCGATTCCGGTGGGCGTTTATTCGGCGACCCATCAGTACTCCGTCCTCGACTACGTCTTTTCGGCGATCAGTTTTATCGGGGTCGGCACGCCGGGCTTCATGATCGCGCTGCTCATCATGTGGTTTGCCATGACCCGGCTGGGGCTCAGCGTCGGCGGGCTCTTCTCGCAGGAGTACATGGTCGCCCCCTGGTCCTTGGCCAAGTTCGTGGACCTGCTGAAGCACATCTGGATCCCGGTGTTAGTGATCGCGCTGGGCAGCACGGCGGGCAGCATCCGTACCACCCGTGCTAATGTCTTGGATGAGCTGAACAAACCCTACGTGGAGACGGCGCGGGCCAAGGGGAAAAAGGAACGTGCGTTGGTGTGGAAGTACCCGGTCCGGGTGGCCATGAATCCCTTCTTCAGCACCGTGGGATGGACGTTGGCCAGCTTGATCTCCGGTCAGACGCTCATCGCTGTCGTGCTCGGTCTCCAGACGACCGGCTCGATGATGCTGCGGGCCCTGACCTCGCAGGATATGTACCTGGCCGGCAGTTTCCTTCTGCTGCTCAGTCTGTTGACGGTGACGGGTACCCTTATCTCTGACATTCTGCTCGCGTGGGTTGATCCGCGCATTCGCTTAGGGGGTAGATAACCATGGTAGCATCCGAAAAGGAACGTCCTGTGGCCGATACTCTGAGTGAATCCGAACGGGAACCTGAGAGCGTCCGTAGCACTGAGAGCGAGCCCATTGAGGAGCTCCTTGAAGAGGAATACGTGTCGCAGAGGGCCGATCGGGTTGAAGGAGGGGTGACGGTTACAGGGGAGGACGTTGAAGAAGAGAGGCTTTACGTCGCCACGCAGTGGCAGTTGATGTGGTGGAAGTTCCGCCGTCATAAGATGGCCCTCTTGGGCGCCGGGATCCTCATCGTCTTCTATATCATTGGTATTTTCGCTGAGTTCGTCGCACCTTACGATCCCTCGGCGTATTTTTCGAGATATAAGCTCGCACCGCCTACCAGGATTCGAATCGTCGATCAAGAGGGCAATCTACGCGCTCCTTTCGTCTATGAGCGCGTCCGCGATCGGGACCCTGAGACGCTCCTCTATACCTATGAGGAGGATACGAGCACCATCTATCCGATTCAGCTTTTCAGCCGTGGAACCCCCTACAAGTTTTGGGGGTTGTGGGAGACGGATATCCATCTCTTCAATATTAAGGCGGGTCGGGAGGAGCAGGCTGTCTTCCTTTTCGGGGCGGATCGCCTGGGGCGCGATATCTTCTCGCGGATGTGCTACGGTGCCCGCATCTCGCTCTCTATTGGTCTGGTCGGCGTCTTCTTAAGCCTGATTCTTGGCATCATGTTGGGCGGAGTTTCCGGGTACTATGGAGGGCGGGTGGATGCCATCATCCAGCGCACCATCGAGTTTATTCGGACGATCCCCAGTATCCCTTTGTGGATGGCGCTCAGCGCGGCCCTGCCGCCGGATTGGCCCGTGGTCCGGGTCTATTTCGGCATCACGGTCATCATCTCATTGATCGGTTGGACGGGGATGGCGCGGGTCGTTCGCGGTCGTTTCCTCCAGCTGCGTCAGGAGGATTTCGTGCTGGCGGCGCGCCTGTCCGGTTCGAGTGAGCTTCGCGTCATCACGCGGCATATGGTGCCCTCCTTCCTCAGTCACATCATCGCCAGCCTGACCCTCTCGATCCCCGGCACCATCTTGGCCGAGACCGGCCTGAGCTTTATCGGGTTGGGTCTGCGTGCCCCGGCGATCAGTTGGGGCGTGCTGCTGCAGGAGGCTCAGAACGTGCGGTCGATTGCCCAGGCACCCTGGGTTTTTGCCCCGGCCTTTGCAGTTATATTGACAGTCTTTGCATTCAATTTCGTCGGTGATGGGATGCGGGATGCTGCGGACCCGTATGCTCGATAGGCTTAGGAGTGTACCAGTGGACAACAAAAACCTGCTGATTGAAATCAAGAATCTCAAGACCCATTTCTTCCTAGATGAAGGGGTGGTGCGTGCGGTCGACGGCGCGGGGTTCAGCATTGCCCGAGGCAAGACATTAGGCGTCGTGGGGGAGAGCGGGTGTGGCAAGAGTGTGACCGCTCGGTCCGTGATGCGTATTGTGCCCAAACCGGGGCGGATCGTGGAGGGGGAGATCCTCTACCATCGCGGTAATGGCGACGGACGTGAGGACATCCTTGATCTGACCCAATTGCCTCGGCAGGGTAGCCAAATTCGACGTATTCGCGGCGGCGAGATCGCCATGGTCTTTCAGGAACCCATGACCTCGTTAAGCCCTGTGCATACCATCGGCAATCAGATCATCGAGGCGATCACGCTCCATCAGGACATCACCCAGGAGGATGCGCGCGAACAGGCGATCCAGATGCTCGATCGGGTCGGTATGCCGCTGCCCAGCCGGACCATCGACCAGTACTCCTACGAGTTGAGCGGGGGGATGCGACAGCGGGCGATGATCGCGATGGCGCTCACATGCCATCCGAGTCTGCTCATCGCTGACGAGCCGACGACGGCCCTTGACGTGACGACCGAAGCGCAGATCCTGATGCTGATGCGCGATCTTCAGGATGAACTCGGGATGGCCATCATGTATATCACGCACGACCTGGGGGTCATTGCGCAGATGACCGAAGAGGTGGTGGTGATGTACATGGGTAAGGTGGTGGAGCAGGCGGACGTCGATACCATCTTCTATGCGCCCCTGCATCCCTATACCCGGGCGCTTCTTGAGTCGATCCCACGTCTGGGTGAGAAGACCCGGGATCATCGCCAGCGTCTCGCGTCGATCCGGGGGATGGTGCCCGATCCCTATGCCCTGCCGAAAGGGTGTAAGTTCAACCCCCGCTGTGATGCCAGGCAGGTGGGGCTCTGTGATGCGCTTGAACCCCAAATGGTGGAGGTTGAGCCGGGGCATCGGGTGCGCTGCCATCAAGTTGCCGATCTCTAGGACCCTATCCACAATGTGGAGGGCAGCGGACGGGACGCAGCTCTGAGTTGATGAAGGCTTTTCTTGTCTTCCCGCCTCACTGGGTCCCGACGATGCCGCATCTCGCGTTGCCGACCCTCTCGGCGTTTTTGCGCTCGCAGGGGGTGGAGGTCATCCAGCGGGATCTCAACCTTGAAGTGTTCGATGCGATTCTCACCGAGTCCCATCTTAATCAGGTCACCGCGCACCTCCGGGAAAGTCCGCCGTCCTCTCTGTCACGGGGAGCGTGCCGCCGAGCCCTGGATGCAGCACCTAAGTTGGTGGATCAGGTGGAGTCGGCCAAGGCGGTGATGCGGGGTCCTCGCTTTTATGATGGGCGCACCGGCCGGCGGGCCTTCTTCACACTTGTCGAGAGCCTGGAGTTTGCGTCCCTGCCGTTCTATCCTGCTTCTCTGCAATTGACCCAGTTCACGCCGGTTATGCCCGTTGACAGCAGCCGTGACCTTCTGCAAACGGTGCGGAACTCGCGATCCAACCCCTTTATCGATCTCTTCAGACGGATCGCGCTGCCAGAGATCGTCGCCGAGGAGCCGGACATCGTCGGTATCTCGATTCCCACGTTGAGGCAGATGCTGGCCGGGTTGACGCTGGGGCATCTGATCAAAGAGACCGGCCTTCCGTGTCACGTCACCCTGGGCGGCCCGCACATCTCGATGTTGCGGGAGCAGTTGTCCCAGACCCCGGATCTCTTCGATTGCTTCGACAGTGCGGTCGTCTTTAACGGCGAGACCGCGCTGCTGCGCCTTGCTGAGGCTGTTGATGGGGACGGCGAGTTGGCTTCGGTGCCGAATCTTATCTATCGTGACGATCGGCGTGGTGACGCGCGGGTGCGCACGACGCCCGTGGCGTGGTCGCCGTATCCCGATCTCACCCCCGATTTTGATGGGCTCCCGCTCGACCGCTACCTCGCGCCCCATTTGGTGCTCCCTTTGCTGAGTGCCCACGGCTGCTATCACGGCAAGTGCGCGTTTTGCAACGTGGGGTACGGTGGAGGGAATCGCTTCCGTCCCGTCGATCCCGAACACGTCGTTGCTCAGATGCGCGCCCTGCACGAGCGATACGGCGCCCGGCACTTCTTCTTCGCCGATGAGGCGATGACGCCTTGGAATCTGCGGGTGATGTCGGAGCGGTTGGTCGATACGGATCCGACCCTCCACTGGTGCGGATGTGTGCGCTTTGATAAACCGCTGACCGGGGACCTGCTTGAGGCAATGGCTGCCGGCGGGTGCAGAATGCTTCTCTTTGGGTTGGAGACGGCGGCCCCATCGACGATTGCACGGATGCATAAGGGGACCCAGCCCGAGACGATCAGCCGGATTCTACATGACAGCGCCGAGGCGGGCATCTGGAATCATGCTTTCTTCTTCTTCGGATTCCCCGGTGAGACCATGGATGCAGCCCAGGAGACGGTCAACTTCGTCTACGCCCATCAGGACGCCATCCATTCCGCATCCCCCGGCGCTTTCCTGCTTGAGCGGTATTCGCCGGTTCATCAGGATCCGGCCTCGTACGGGATCACGCGCATTGTTGAGAATCCGGATCGCGATCTGGCCATTTACTTCGACTATGAGGTCGCCTCGGGTTTGAACGAATCGATGGCGGACACCCTGGCATCGCGCCTGGTCGATGTCCTACCGGAGAAAAAGTTTGGTCAATATTACATCACCGACGCCTATCGTCTCCTCTATGCTAGCCATCTCTGGGAGCAGGGGGAGCCGATGCCGCTTTGGTTGGTCTGAGTACGATCTGAAAGGTACGAATTGAGGTTATGATGAGCAAGATTGAAGCGTGGGGAAAACAAATCAAGATCTTTATCGCGTGGCTGGTCGTCAGCGCCCTTGGAGCGTGGATCTTTGTCATCACCCGCGAGGCGATGCTCTCTGTGTTGTCGACGTTCTACGTCCGCGAATCGGCGCCCCGGGCCTGGCGGGTGCGGTTTTTGGACCGCGCCTATTTTATCGTCGCGGGTTTGGCTTACATGGTCTTCATCTTCGCGATCGACGGCTATCTGCGGGGTGGATTGCCGAAGCGCGATGTACTGCGGAGATTGGCGCGCGTCCTTGGTATCCAGCTATTGGTCCTTTTTCCATTCGATCTGACGACCTATCTTTTGCAGCGATCGCTTCTGGGGCAGTGGGGGGAGGTGGTTCTCGTCATCGAGATTCTTGGAGGGGCTGCTTTACTGTTTTATTCCGTCAGAGCTAAACGTTCAAAGCGTGATCAACGTCTGGGAGGTTCATAGATGCATACGCACAAAGCATTTCGGCGCAAGGTGAATGCCGGTGAGATTCTCAAACCCTGGCTTCGACTCGGCCCTTTTTATGAGGATCTTTCCGATACGGTTGAGGGGTTGACGCTTTTTGAGAGGACCGGCGCGACGGTGGGGCGGACGGCGATGCAGGAGGTCGTCGCCCAAGCCGGGAACGTCCTGGAGCAAGAGCTCCGGGAGGGCGAGCAGGCCTCGTTCCGGGGCCATACCTCACGGTGGTCGCTGGTGCGCCGCCCTGAACGGTATCTCTCCTGGGGACGCTATAACATCTCCAACCACCTGGGCGCGATCTTTCTCACCACGATCGTCCGTCCTGAGGAGGCGGGGACCTACGCGTGGCGCTTCTCGACGTTGATCTCAACGCGGGCGCTCGTCGCCGTTAACGGGGAGGTCGTCTACGATACCGCATCCGACCCGATGGAGCGGACGGACAGGGTCTATACGTATTCCTTTGAGGCTGCCTTGGACGCCGGCGATAACCGGGTGACCGTGGCCCTCTTCCGCCTGGCCCGGATGGCTCAGGTCGGATGCCGCCTGGAGCTCCTCGATGGGTCGGTGGAGGCCTTCGTGCCCGCTGCGCTGAACGTCTCGGAGGCCCGCCGGGCCCAGATTGAGGCGGAACTCCGGGGTCTGCAGTTGGATCGGGATTTCTTCTATCCCCATCACACCGTTGGGCTCACCATGAAGACTGCGCCACAGGGGCCGGTCCGGGTCCAGCTGCTATCTGAGGGAGGCAAGATCGTTGCCGAGGCGTCGCCGGCGGAGGCGGGGGCGGTGGATCTTTGCGCAGGAGCCGATCTCGATGACGGTAGCTATGTCCTTCGCAGCACCTGGGATGACGGGGCGGGCAAACCGCTCACCTCCACCGAGTTTGCCATCCATAAGGTCACCCCTGTGCCGGCGCCGCAGGGATACGAGCGCATCGCGGAGCGGAAGACGCGCGTCCTGGCCCACTATGCCATCTCTGAGGAGCGCCGTCCGATCTGGCCCCAGGTGGCCCGGTATGCGCTGCGTCGGGCGGGCCGGGAGGATGTCCCCGCCGTCGACGAGGGCGCCATCCGCGAGACCTGCGAGTTCATCGCCGCGCGCAAGGATTGCGCGGACTTCGTCATCCAGGGGATCCTCCGCCTGATGATGTGGGAGCGCGAGGAGCGACGGCTGAGCCCCGAGATCAACGCGATGATGAAGGACACGGTCCTTGGTTTCAAGTATTGGGTCGACGAGCCCGGCGATACGGTCATGTATATGGGGTCGGAGAACCACCGGTTCCTCTTCCACGTGGCCGAATGGATGGCGGGGCAGCTCTTCCCGACCGAGGAGTTCACCAACAGCCGCCAGCGGGGCCTCTACCACGCGACGAAAGGGCGGATGTACATCACCGAGTGGCTGCGCCAGCGGGGTCGGTTTGGATTTGATGAGTGGCACTCCAACTCCTACTTCCCCATCGACATCGCGCCCTTGCTCAACGTCTATGATTTTGTCATCTACGAGGACTACAAACTGCGTCAGATGGCCGGGGCCATTCTGGACTATATCTTCTTTGATCTGGCAGCCGATGCGTACCGTGGCGTCTTCGGTACCTCACACGGGCGCAGTTACGGACGCTATCTCAAGTATCCTGATTTTGAAGGGACGGCGTCGACCTGTTGGCTGCTCTATGGCACCGGCGCGTTGACGTCGGGCACGAGTGGGATGGCCCCGGTCTGCCTTGCGACGAGTGCGTACGAGCTACCGGAGATCCTCTATGACATCGCCAACGATGATCGTGCGGTCGTGGAGTCCCGTGAACGGCAGGGTGTCCTTCGGGGCGCGAAGCAGCACGCGAACTTCTGCGTCTACCGCACTCCGGACTTCATGCTCTCCGGCTTGCAGGATCACCGCAAGGGGGAGTTCGAGTCCTCCTCCCACGTGGCCCAGGTGACTTTAGGACAGAAGGCGGGCGAGCAGCCCCCGGTCGTCTTCTGGTCGTGTCCGTTGACCTCTGGGGAGGGTTCGGGGATGCGCCCGGACTACTGGTCGGGCCATCTCTCGTTGCCCCGGGTGATTCAGGCGTCCCCGGTGCTCTCGTTGACCTGGCATCTGCCCGAGTACGCCTGGATGACCCACTGTTTCTTCCCCCAGGCTCGTTTCGATGAGGTTGAGATCGGCGATCATTGGGCCTTCGGGAGGGTCGGGAACGGCTACGTCGGAGTCTACGCTCAGGGCGGGATGCAGGTCGGCACACAGGGACAGTACGCGGGCCGCGAGCTTATCTGTGAGGCCCGGAAGACCACCTGGCTGGTCGAATGCGGTCGCACTGCCGATTGGGGATCCTTTGAGGCATTTGTCGAAGCCCTTCGGGGAGCCGAGATCACCGCCACGGGCGACGGGCTCACCTATGAGTCGCCCTCCATCGGCACATTTGTCACCGGCTGGGACGTCGACCCGACAGTTGAGGGAGAGCCAATCCAGTTGGCTGGTTATCCTCTCGTCGACAGTCCCTGGGCGCACTCGGCGTTTGGCTCCGGCGAGATGACCCTTCGCTACGAGGGACGGACCCGGTCCCTGTGGTTAAACCAATGAGATCACCTATCTTTATCCGAGGCAACTGATCATTTGACGATTGACAAGGCACAAGAGAAGGGAAAACGTATCGCTATGACGGACCGCTATCTGACCTACGCCCTCCACGAGGGTTATATTCACAACTGGTTGACGCTTGGCCCTCGCCGTATCACCTCGGAGGCCGTCCCCAAGGTTCCTGATGCGACGGTCGTCACCCGGCTCACATCTCAGGCGGTGGAACCTGCGAAGGTGACGGACGGCGTAGTAACATTCGATGATCTTGAGGGTCGGTGGCAGTACACCCGCGCGCTGGAGGATCACTTTTTGGATCTCGCTCTGGACGGTGAGGCCGGCGCGTATACGGAGACCTGGGCGTACGTCGATCTGGAGAGTTCGGCACGTCCGGTGGCCTTCGATCTGACCGCCGCCGGGGTGGTGGACGTGTGGGTGAATGACCATCACGTCCACCATCAGGCTTCGGCGGCGGACTCCTGGCAACGTGGGACCTTCTCGATGCCCTTGCAGGAGGGATCGAACGGCTTCCTGGTCCGCCTGGTCGGACCGGCGCCTCACAGCGTAGCCGTGCGCGCGGTCCTCCCTGCCGACCAGGCACGGGAGCTGGAGGTGCGCATACCGACCCTGCTCTCACCCTTGGACCGCCGTAACGTGCTGGAGCACGTCTATAACGCGGCGTATCTGGAGCAGTACGTCTATACGCGCTACGAAAAGATTGTTGTGAAATGGCCGGAGGCCGGCGGACCGCTGGAGGAGACCGCGAACATCCTCATCCGGGTCCAGGATCCAGACGGCACCATCTACGGTGAGGCCAAACGCACGGGCGAGCCCGGCGGCTCGGCAGTGATGGGGGACACGTTCCGCTATCCCAATGACTTGCTTCAGATGCGGATGATGCCTCGCCAGGAGGAGTACTATCAAGAGGATATGCGCGTCGATCGGACGCTGCGCTGTTGGGGCCTGGACAATAGCAAGTATACATCCTCGCCCTCCGGTACGTTTCAGGATCGCCGGGAGGCAGCCTTGCTCAACGCTGCACGCCGGGAGACCAATCTCTACTCGGAGATCGCGAAGATGGCGATCGGATGGTGGTCGCGCCTGAAGATCGAGACCATCACGGACGCGATCGCCGGTATCGCAGGGGGACAGACGTCGTATCTGGATCTCCTCGGGCTCCTGATGATGAGCCAACGTTTTGGGGAGGCACCTGAATTTCCGGCGGAAGTTCGCCAGGCGTTGGATCGCGAGATTGTCCGCGCCCCTTTGCACGAGGTACCGGATGAGGAGGACCCGGATGAGGGCGCGGCGCTCCTCGCTGCGGCGTGCGAGATTCTGGTCGGGCAGGCCTGGCCCGACCGCGTCCTGATCCATTCGGACCAGACGGGCGCGTGGCACCGGGCTCGGGGCGAAGAGAGGGCCCTGGCCTGGATGCGGGCACGGGCGACCCGGGGCTTCCGCACGGGGATTTCCGATCTCGCGTTTGAGCGCATCTTCATTGCGCTCTCCGGTCTCATCGACTTCGCTGCGTCCGATGCGGTCTGGGAGATGGCGACGGTGCTTATGGATAAGATGCTCTTCTTGCTGGCCGTGAACACTTATCAGGGGGTGTTAGGGGTTCCCCGGCTCTGGACGTCGACCCCGTCGATTCTTGGCGGCTATCTGATCGCCACCTCGGGCATCGGCAAAGTGATGTGGGGGACGGGCATCTACAACCAGTACATTCAGGGGTTTGTCAGTGTGGCGTCTATGGAGAACTACGAGCTTCCGGCGATCTTTCAGGACATTGCCACGGAGAAACCTGCCGCTGGGCTGGTTAGCCGCGAGTACCATGCACCGTCGGAGGGCGGCGAGGTTCGCACCGTTGCGTACAAGACCCCTGACTCTATGCTGGCCTCCATTCAGGACTATCATCCCGGTGAGCGCGGCGACCGGGAGCATGTCTGGCAGGCCACTCTGGGGCCGGGGGCCACGATCTTCGTGAACCATCCGGCGTGCGCCAGCATGCGCGAGGCCCACCGACCCAACTTCTGGCGCGGCAACCGTGTCCTTCCCCGGGTCGCGCAGTGGCGGGATGCGTTGATCGCTCTCTATGTGCTGCCGGAGGACGACTGGATGGGCTTCACCCACGCCTACTTCCCGGTTCACGCGTTCGATGAGTTCGATGTTCGCGACGGTTGGGCGTTCGCCCGCAAGGATCAAGGGTACTGTGCCCTCACGTCCTCCCAGGCGATGACATTGCCGAGAACCGGACCCTCAGCTCTCCGCGAGCTCCGGGCCCCGGGGCAGCGCGCGGTCTGGCTCTGCCAGATGGGCCGTTCGTCGCAGGATGGCACCTTCACGGCCTTCCAGAAGAAGGTCCTGGCCCTTCCGGTGGAGGTCGACGGCCTCACGGTCCGGTGGACCACGTTGCGGGATGACACGTTGGCGTTCGATTGGGCCGGCCCGTTCCTCCGGGATGGGGAGCCGGTGCCCGCTCTGGAAGGCCGTCACATTGAGAATCCACACTGCGTCGCCGATTTCCCGGCCTCCACCATGGACGTGATGGCCGGTGGGGTGGCGATGCGCCTTGATTTTGAGCCAAAGGAGAAACTATAACGTATGTCTCAGCTCTATTTTGAGAAGATCTCTCGTTTCGACCGTGATGCCGAGCCGGTGACCGTCAGCATCCCCTTTGCTAAGGGTCAGTTGACCGATCCAAGCCAGCTTCTGATCTGTGATGGTGACGAAGTGCTCCCCTGCCAACGACGCGTCCTGGCGACGTGGCAAGATGGGAGCATCAAGTGGCTACTCGTTCACTTTCAGCCGGACCTACCTGGCAATGAGGATGCGACGCTTGCCTTTGAGGTTAAAGAGGGGGCTTCCAATGTCGCAGTGGATATGCCGGTTATGCCGGTTATGCCGGTTGTGGTGGAAGAAACGGCCTCAGGCCTCCGCATAGACACCGGCGTACTCTCGTTTGTTGTCCCCACCGATGGTTTTCTACCTGTGCGCAACGTGCGTCTCGATGGCGTAGCACTGTGGGATGCGGCCCCCTTCAATGGGTTCGCGCTCTCGCTTGCAGATGAAACGGTGTCCACGGCAACCGGTCCCGTTGAGTTAGAGGTCGTGGAGGCTGGTCCGCTTCGCGCTGTGATCCGGGTGACGGGCGAACATCGGCGGCTCGATGGTGACGGCTATCTCGACTTCCGAGGACGAATCACGGCTTACGCTGGCAAGCCCTATATCGCGATCGAGCACCAGTTCATCCACCGGGAGGAGGAAGAAGAACTCTCCTTGACCGGCCTGGCACTGGATTTCGTGCCCACGACCTCAGGTGAGCATTGGGCGCTGGGACAGGGTTACTATCGCACCTCGATTGAGGAATCTGAGGGTGAACCGTTGGGGATGAGCCTCGATACTGAGACGATGCTCTATCAGTCCAACGAGCACTTCATCGACAGCTTCTATGGTGACTTCTGGGTTGATTGGCGCGATGAGAACGGCGGTGTGACCCTCTCGATCTATCAGGCCCATCAGAACTTCCCAAAGGCGCTGCACGTCAGGGAGGAGGGCATCCGCTGCTATCTCTATCCCGACGAAGCGCCCCCGGCGCCGGTACTGCGGGGTATGGCTAAGACGCATCGGATCCAGCTTCATTTCCACGCGCCGGATGTGGACCTCCAGACCTCCAGCGTCCGCAGCCTCCAGTTTCAGTTGCCGGATCGCCCGGCGCTCCCGCCCGCCTGGTTCCGCGAGAACAACCCGTGGCTCGCGGATTTCTTTCCCGAGGACGTGCCGGATCGCCTTCTAACGTATCTCAGTCGGTTGCACGATGGACGACCTAAGGCGTTAGGCATGTTACACTTCGGTGATGCGCCTGACGCGGGTTACACGAATCAGGGCCGCGGTAGGGGGAAGAACGTCTGGGTCAACAATGAGTACGATCGCCCCCATGCGTGTGCGCTTTACTACGCGCTCACCGGTCAGCGCCGGGTGCTCGATTCCGGGCTGGTCGCCGCGCGCCACTGGCTCGACGTCGATCTCTGCCACGCCGACCCCGACCCGCTGGTTGACGGCGGGCTGAAGATCCACACCCGTTATCACGTGACCGGCAAGGTGACGCCCTCCCACGAGTGGACTGAGGGCTTCCTCGATTATTACTTCTTCACCGGGCGTCAGGAGGGCCTGGAGGGCGCCCGCTCCGTGGCCGAGAATATCCTGCGCCACTTGGATCGCCCACGGATGCAGGAGCCGGGGGCAACCTCGGTGCGGGAGGGCGGCTGGGCGATGCGTGCGCTGATCGGGATGTGGATCGGTACTGGCGAGGAGCGGTGGCGGACCGAGGCGCGCAAGCTCGCCAGGCTCTACCTCGATTGGTTCGAGGGGTATGGCGCGCTGCTGGCGCCGTACACCAGCCACTCGATGCCCCGGGTTCCCTTTATGATCTCGCTGACCGTCAACTCCTTCGCCCGGTATCTGCTCATCGAGGACGACCCTGAGCTTGTCTCCCGAATCGAGCAGCTCATCGTCAGGACGGTCGACGATATGCTGGAGTACTGCCTCGGCCCGGATGGCGTGGCCTATTACAAGGAGCTCCCGTCGCTGCGTCGGGTCGCACCTACCCAACATTTCCTGGAGGCGCTGGCTCATGCCTACCGGATCACGGGAGAGGTTCGCTATCTTGAGGCTGCCACGCGCCAGTTCGCGGCGATG
>DAOTTS010000226.1:0-5972 GCA_034437735.1 Anaerolineae bacterium | reverse complement strand
GCTGTTTGATCTCCAGATACTCCGTGTAATTCCCGCTGTAGAGGGTGACGGTATGGGTAACATCATCAATTTCCAGGATCTGATCCACGGTTCCATCCAGGAACGTTCGATTGTGGGAGACAATCAAGACCATACCGGGATACGTGGCAATCCAAGATTCTAACCATTCTAATGCCTCGATATCGAGGTGATTGGTGGGTTCGTCCATGAGAAGAATCTGGGGCTTTTGAATGAGGAGCCGGGCCAGGCCGAGCCGGGTCTTCTGACCGCCACTCAAGAGGTCCACCGGCGTTGTGAGGGGTAGGTGGGCCAAGTCCATGCCGTCGAGGACGGCGGTCGCTTCGTGTTCTGAGATCTCCTGTTGCGAGAGCCGTTCCAGGGCGCTAATGGCTTGTTCGTATTGGCTCAATAGCCGATCTAACTCATCACCCTCGGCTTCGGCTATCTGACCCGCCAAGTCCTCGACATTTTGTTCGACCTCCTCGGTCATACGATGTTCGGCCCGGATGATATCGTCGATGGTCGCTCCCGGGTCGTACGTAAAGGCTTGTTCCAGATAGCCTATGCGAAGATGGGGCGGTGAGAGGATCACAGATCCATCGTCCGGTTGAAGATCCCCACTGAGAACGCGCAGCAGCGTTGTTTTTCCACAGCCGTTGGGGCCGACCAGTCCCACGCGGTCCCCGCTATTGAGGATGAATGACGCGTTTCGAAAAAGGCTTGCATCGCCGTATTGTTTACTGATGTTTGAAGCTTGGAGCATTGATGCCTCACTTTGCTGGTTACTTGTTTGACTTTGGGGTAAGCACAGAGACTATCTATGCATAGATTGCATGTGAATGGGATGAGAGGGGTTCGATTTCGGGGGGCAGTACCCTAAAACACGAAAAACCGTGGGTTCCTTGCACACCACGGTCCAGCAAACTTTGAAGCGGATTTTTGTGAGGTTAGATCATCGAAGTAACTTAGGTTATACTTTACCTACGGATCGTTAACTCACATTCTGGACAGGAAGATGCGCGGAGCCCAAAATCGACCCGAGTTGTATCTCTGTCATTCTTAGATCCTCCTGAATTCTGTGGGTTACACAAACCATTTAGTGACGCTGTCGATTATAGTCGATAAGGTGGCTTTGTCAAACGCCTTTTGTGCCAACTAGGACCCTATTCATCGTACTGGAAACTGCTCTTCTCTATTGCCGGTTACGGGAAAGTGAGGGTAGGGTAGACCCTGCACGTTTCCAGCTTGTGCTGGTGAGGTCGGAGATTGCAAATCTCCTCAGAGCGAGCAGGACAAAGCCCTGCTAAACAGTTCTTGCTGGGAGTGACAATGATAAGACGCTGGTGCCAATGTGCAAAGAAAAGGCTAACGTGACGTTTGTAGCGCTTAGACCGCTCTCAGATATCCGGCCCACTGTTCCAGGCCTTCTTCCGGCGCGGGATAGTAGCCATTGTGACGATAAACGCGGACGACCTGAGGCAGGAGGCCAGTTGTGATTTCGTAGTTAATGGTCTCGGCCCACTCCGCGACCTCCTCGGGTGTGATCTCCGCGCTACCCTGGCGACCCATCGCGACCACTTCATCGCCGATGGCAACGTCCGGAATCTGTGTGACCTCGACGACGAATTGATCCATACAGATACGACCGCGAATAGGGGCCCTTTGGCCGTGGATAAGCACCGATCCTTTGTTTGATGCAAGCCGAGGGTAGCCATCTCCATATCCCAGTGATACGAGCGCTGCTCGCATAGGTCTCTTCGCTTTATAAGTACGCCCATAGCTGATCGTGCTGCCAGGTTTAAGGTCGCGCACGTGAATGACCGTACTCTTCAGCGTCAGGGCGCGCTCCAGAGGAAACGGCGGCCGGCTGGCCTGGGAAGGGGCCATGCCATAGATCAAGAGCCCCGGCCTAACCGCTGCCAGATGCGCCTGCGGCATTTGTACCAATCCCGCGCTGTTGCAGATATGAGGGACAGGGATCGCGATCCCTTCGTTGTGCAGGGTGTCTAATAAGGAACGGAATTGTCGCCACTGCTCGTGCGCAAAACTGAGGTCGTCTGCGTCGGCGGTGGCAAAATGAGAGAAGAGTCCCTCGATTTCCAGGTGAGGTAAGTCCGCTACATAGCGGACAAACTCGAGAGCCTTATCCAATTCGAGCCCGTAACGACTCATCCCGGTATCAATCTTGATATGAACCTGGATATCTCTTTCGGTCCGTTCCGACAACCACTTTGCCGTCTGCCAATCCACCAGTGTAGGGGTGATGACATGATAGAGAACCAAATCAACGCCTGACAGAGGTGTGTGCCCAAGGAGCAGGATAGGGGCAGAGATATGGGCTTCCCGGAGCGCGATTGCAGCCTGGATGCGATGGACTGCCAGGCGATCGGCCCCGGCAGCGAGCGCGGTGCGAGCTATTGGCCTCAAGCCGTGGCCATAGGCGTTGGCTTTGACGCTGGCAATGATCTCAGTTTCAGGGCCTACATATTCTCGGATGGAACGGATGTTATGAGCGATTGCATCGAGATCAATCTCCGCCCATGTAACGACGCCGTCTGGAATCATAGTGCATCATCCTTGCGTTTTGTTGACGTCGACATCATAGTTGATTTTCCACAAGTTTCCATATTGACCTATCACGTATGGGAGCAAGCGAGGGACTACGCGACAAAAAGCGGGCCGCTTGATGGTGGAACGTTATCCAGATGGGTCGTCTTGGGTCTTTCGGGGGAGATCGGCTGCCGAAAAGGACTCGGGCAGTAGATCGTCGAGGCGGCGCGTGCGGAATTGACCCTTCGTGTTGGCGATATAGATGAGGGTGTCCTCATCCCCAAATTCCCGCATCACCTGCCGGCACGATCCACAGGGTGTGCCGCCGTTCTTCGTCACAACCGCCAGCGCCCGAATGGACGCTGCACCCTCAGAGATTGCTTTGAAGATCGCGACCCTTTCGGCACATAACGTCAGGGGATAGACTGCATTCTCGATATTGCATCCGGTGTAGATATCTCCGCTGTTCGTCAATACCGCCGCGCCGACGTGATACTCAGAGTACGGTGCGTATGCGCGTTTGAAGGCTTCCTGGGCTTGATGGATCAACGCTTCCGGTCGGCAACTCTCTAATTTACAGTTTTTCGCACTCATCAGGTTATACTCTTGTCATTCTCATCGGGTATGATCCTCGTCCCCTGGTTTCGAATCATTTTCCTGTTGGTCGGATGGTTTTTTGGGGCGGGCCGGTACCCCATACGCGAGTGTGTCTTCCGGCAGGTCGTGCGTCACGACGGACCCAGCGCCTGTCTTTGCCCTGAGCCCAATATTGACGGGTGCCACAAGCATCGAACCCGATCCAATAAACGCCTGGTCTCCGATCGTGGTGGGATGTTTGTGCTGCCCGTCGAAGTTGCACGTAATCGTTCCGGCTCCTATGTTGGCGTTCTCACCGACGGTGGCGTCTCCCAGATAGCTCATATGACCCATTTTTGCGCCACGTCCCAGGGTGCTATTCTTGATCTCGCCGAAATTACCTACGTGGGCGCCTTTACTGACATAGGCGCCCTTGCGAAGATGGCTAAACGGTCCGATATCGCTGTCATCCTCCATCACAGCCTCCTCCAAGACCGAGGCAAGAACCTGACAGCGATGACCGATATGGGTATCGACGATCAGCGAATTAGGACCGATTTCACAGTTCTCTCCGATTGTGGTTTCACCTCGAAGGCTCGTGTTCGGATGGATGACGGTGTCCATGCCGATGGTGACCTGAGGGCCGATGTAGGTCGTCGCCGGATCGATGAGCGTAACGCCCTCCAGCATCCACCGCTCATTGATACGCTGCCGGAGCGCTTCAAGAGCAGCCGCAAAATCGACGCGGGTGTTCACGCCCATTGTCTCGGTGGGATCTTCCAGTACCAGATCTGCCACGTGATGGCCTGCGTTGACCGCTAACTCGACCATATCGGTCAGGTAGATTTCACCTTTTTCCGCACTAGGCTCCAATCGCGGGAGATTTTGCCAGAGAAAGTCACTGTCGTAGACGTAGATGCCGGCGTTGAGCTCGCGGATCGCCAGCTGTTCTGGCGTAGCCTCTGGTTCCTCGACAACACGCAATACAGATCCTGCCTCGTCACGCAGGACGCGTCCAAAGCCTCGTGGATTATCTCTGATCACGGTAACCATCGCCATAATCGCGTTAGTATTATGGTGAAGTTGGATGAGCGATTCGAGTGTCTCCTGCTGAAGCAAAGGCATATCGCCATAGAGGGTCAACACAGTGTCGGTTTGGTGCTCGAGAGTTTCACGGGCTTGAAGCACCGCATGTCCAGTTCCCAATCGTCTCTCTTGATACACATAGTGTGCGCGATCGCCGGCCCAGGACCGAATCGGTTCTGCGGTTTTCTCTCCCACGACAAGCATGGGAGGATGGGCGGACAGCGCCTCTGCAAGACGCAGAGAATACTCGATCATGGGACGCTCTCCGATTGGATGGAGAACCTTGGGGATGCTTGAGCGGAACCTCGTGCTCTTACCCGCGGCCAGAATGACGACCGATAATGACATAGGAAGTCCTTTCTCGCTTTATGGTCGGTGCCATGCTATGCAGGGAGTATAGCACGTGGTAGCGTCAATACAAATTCTCACGAATCTCTTGAGGCTCAATGATGGTGATGGGATCAACAAAAAATACTAAATCAAGGCTTTGTGGATTTGTAAATGTGTGAGTTCTTGAATTTGGATGCATAATTCAGTATAATCGAGTATCATGACGAATTGGGCAGACGATTGGATCACATTATTTCCATCTGATCAGTCGGGCTCCATCCGGCTCGCCGTTGTAGGGAAGAGTATGTTTCCCACGCTCCGACCCGGTGACGAGGCGATTGTTGAACCTATCTCGCCAGATAGGTTGTGTCAAGGAGATCTCGTCGTCGTTCGCGGCCGTTCGGGAGGGTTTATCCACCGTTACCTCGGTTGGTGGGGGGGGAAGATTATGACGAAAGGGGATGGACATCGACATCTCGATCCTCTCTGGGATCCGGACCGTGTAGTAGGACGGGTCGTTAAGGTATGGCGTGACTCTACGTGTATCTATCAATGGGGTCGTAGGGGAACTGGGGCTGCGTGGTTTCGTGCGCAGTGGCATCGGGCTCTGGGGGGACTTTGGTACGTGCTTCGTGCCTTGAAGGGTTGGATCTTCGCCTTATCCTTACTTTGTGTGTTTGTGTTACCCGTCGTGGCCGCTGTTACGCTCACGGATTTCAGCGTTGAGCCAGGTGAGCAGGAGATTTTTGTCTATTGGGAGACGGCCAGCGAGACGGGTAACCTGGGATTTTACGTCTGGCGGAGTGAGGATGCGGAGGAAGGTTACGAAAAGCTGCCGTTGGATGATCCTGCCAAGCAATTCATCCCAAGTGAGGACGCGGGAGTGGGGGCTTTTTATGAGTATATGGACGCCGAGGTGGCACCGGGCGTGGTCTATTATTACAAGGTGCAGGACGTTCCCGATGATGGCAGTCAAGGTGAGTACTCTGAGGTTAGGTCCGCCAGTATCGCTGATGAGGGGGCTACCAATACCCCCACACCGACCAACACACCTACAAGCACTCCCACGCCGACTTTGACTCCTTACCCCAGGCCTGATCTACAGGTTCAAGATATGAGCCTAGCCCCCCAGACTTCAGGATTAAAAGAGTCCACCGAAATAACGGTGACAATCGTCAACGCAAGTCAGGTGGATACCTCTGAGAGTTTCTTTGTGGATATATATGAGGACCATAGGCCACTTGGATGCAATGACTTTGGATGGGCTTATACGTTTATCCCTCGTCTCTTGGCTGGAGAGACCTATACTGCTCACTTTACACACCAAGGCTTCGATGAATCCAACACTTACTCCTTCTACGCTCAAGTCGATTCTAGCTGCACCATCAATGAGGAATTTGAAGGTAACAACATCGCTGGGCCTGTATATG
>DAOTTS010000225.1:0-8349 GCA_034437735.1 Anaerolineae bacterium | reverse complement strand
ATAGGATTTCGTGGCAGAATTCATATGGAGTCGTTCTTCTTTGGCTAGTGGGCTTTGACACCTATACTTTGCCACAAAAGGACGATTCCGCCACTTTATCCCCCTTCTATTTAACTGTTAAGGTGCGAAATCTAGGCTTAGAGGGGGAGAATCGATGTTTGCGGTCAATACGGATATTCCTTATGGCAACGCCTGTGATGTGGAGATCGAGAGATGTGAGGGGGCGTACGAGGTAGCCTTTGCCCCCTCGCCTCACAGGGGGCCGGAGACGATGTGGTTCTGTCTCCGCGTTCAGCGTGATGGGGGTGGTCGACGAACGGAGGATTCGCTCAGGTTGGTGCTCAAACACACCGACAATATGTTAGGGGGCCATACGCCCTCGGTGATCCGTCCGGTTATCCGACAGGCGGAGGGGGACTGGCTGCGTTTGGGAGAGGGGGAGGTCCGGGAGGCGCCGGACGGGCGCCGGTCCGTAGCGTGGGCGGTGAGTATGCCGGGCGAGTATCTGGACCTGGCGCTCTCTTTCCCGTATGGCCGGCCGGATGTTGAGGCGCTGGTCGCCGGATCGGACGGCTATTGGCGGATGGACACGATGGGTATCAGCCAGGGCGAGCGCCCCTTGATCCGGGTCAGTAACGATTACGGTACGCCGGAGGGCAGCCGCCCGGGACTCTACGTGGTGGCGCGTCAGCATGCAGGTGAGGTGTCGGGTTCCTGGGTGCTCGACGGCTTCCTGCGTGAAATCCAGATGCTGGGCGCGGAGGCCCCCTTGATCTGGGCTGTGCCCCTGACCAATATCGATGGGATCGAGCAGGGGGACTACGGTAAGGATAACTTCCCCTATGATCTCAATCGGGCCTGGGGGCGGCCGCCGATGCGTCACGAGACGTTAGTCTTTCAGAACGATATGCAGCGTTGGGTGACGCGCTGCCGACCGGTGCTGGGCATCGATTTCCACGCGCCTGGGGCGTGTGAGACCGCCGGGATCTATACGTACGCCCCGGATCCGGCGTTGGATCGGGCGGCCTATAACGCTGTCATACCGTGGATCGAGGAGGTCGAGGCGGCTCTGGGGCCGGAGTATGCGGCGGAATCGTTCGCCCGGGTCGCGCGGTACCCGTCCCGGTGGGAGACCCCAAACTTCCGAAAGTACGGTTGGCCCAACCTTGGTGTGCCCTGTATGACCTTTGAGAACCCTTATGCGATGATCCAGGATCGGACGCTGACCCGCGAGGACTACCGAGAGGCAGGGGCGCGGATTGCGCGGGCGATTGCCAAGGTTATGGCTGCGGAATTTTACAGTGTTGGAGAGGATAACGTATGATGAATGCGCAGCATGCCACGGAGCGACCGCTTCTCGCGATCACGATGGGGGATCCCTCGGGGATTGGTCCCGAGATTGTCCTGAAGACGCTGTCCGATCCGGCGCTTGCCGGACGGTGTCGTCCATTGATCGTCGGGGATCGCCAGATTCTGGCGAGAGCGAGCGGGTGGGAGGATATCCCGGCGCTTCCCATCGTCTCCGTTGCCGATCCGGCGGAGGGCGATTATGAGCCTGGCGCGGTGACCCTCTTGGAGCCCTATGCGGTCGATCCGGATGCGTGCCCGGTTGGGCAGATCAGTGCGACGAGCGGGCGGGCGGCAGTGGCCTACGTGGAACGGGCGTGCGACCTCTGTCTGGCGGGCCAGGCTGCGGCTATGGTCACGGCGCCGTTGAACAAGGACGCGATCCACCGGGCCGGGTCGCCCTATGCCGGTCACACCGAACTGCTCTCCGCGCGGACCGGCGCCGAACGGGTCACGATGTTGCTCACCGGACCGACGCTGCGCGTCGTGCACGTCAGCACCCACGTGTCCCTCGCGGAGGCCATCCGCCGTGTCACGCCCGAGCGGGTGGGCGAAGTGATCGATCTCGCCTACGATGGCTGCCGGGCGTTGGGCATTGCCCGGCCCCGTATCGCGGTCGCCGGTCTCAACCCGCACGCCGGCGAGGAAGGGCTCTTTGGCAACCACGAGCAAGAGGCCATTCAGCCTGCCGTGGATGCGGCGCGCGCGCGTGGCTTGGACGTCTCCGATCCCCAGCCGCCCGATACGGTCTTCCTGCGTGCCAGCCAGGGCGCCTTTGACATCGTCGTGGCGATGTACCACGATCAGGGACACATCCCGATGAAGCTCCTCGCTTTTGACGAGGGCGTCAACGTCAGTCTTGGGCTGCCGATCATCCGTACGTCGGTGGATCACGGGACGGCATTTGATATCGCCGGTACGGGGCGGGCCCGCCCGGCAAGCCTGCTGGCGGCGATCGACATGGCCCTCCGGATGATTGCGGCGAAGTCTGAGTCCTGAAGGATGGTGATGAACTCTCCTCAGGTTATGGTGCTTGCCGACGATCTGACTGGTGCGGCCGATAGCGGTGTGATGTTCGCCAACCATGGACTGATGACGATGGTCTTCTGGTCGACCAAGCCCCGGTCGTTTGAGGATCCGGGGCCACGGGCCGTGCCGCCGGCCGACGCACGCGTCATCTCCAGTGAGAGCCGTGAATGCGACCGTGCCGAGGCCGTCCGCCGGGTAAGACAGTGTGTTCGGCACTATCTTCAATCGTCCGGCGAGGTCTGGATCTACAAGAAGATCGACTCAACCTTGCGCGGGCATCCGGGTGCAGAGTTGGCGGCCTTGATGGAGGAGGTGGGATATCCCCGCGCGCTCGTCGCACCGGCCTTTCCGTCGCAGGGGCGGACGACGATCGGGGGCGTCCACCGGGTTCACGGGGTCCGGTTGGACAAGACGGTCTTCGGCGAGGAGGGTATGGATGCCGAGGTGACGAGTCACTTTACCGGGGCGTTTGGCCCTGATGCGGTCGCAACCCTCCCGCTCCAGGTGATTCGGCGCGGCGATGAGGCGGTCTCGGATGCGTTGGATGCGACCGACGCCCAGGTGATCGTCGCCGATGCCGAGACGATGGAGGATCTCATCGACCTCGTTCGCGCGGCGCAGCGGTCTGGGATCCGCCTGCTCTGTGGCTCGGCGGGGTTGGCCGGTGCGTTGGGACGCACCGTGGGTTGGCAGCCCCGCGTGTCCCCCCGGGCGCTCTCCCCTCCGGACGGGGACACGATCCTCGTTGTGGCGGGCAGCCGTCACCCCAGCACCCGGGATCAGTTGCTCGCTTTGATGGCGAAGGGCGTGCCGGTGGCTGCGCCGCCGCCGGCGTGGTTCACCGACCCGGCGTCGTCGACGGACGCGGTGCTTCACGATCTGAGGGGGCACCCGGGCGGTTCTAAGTTCTCTGTGGCCGCGGTGACGACGATTGGGCTTCCGTCGATGCCTGAGGAGGGGTCGCGCCTGGTGCGGAAACTGGCGGCGGTGGCCCAAGATTGGGTCAAGGCCGGTCGTCTGGCGGGCCTCGTTCTGACCGGTGGCGATACCGCGATCGCGGTTGCGAATGCCCTGGAGGCGGAGGGCCTCTGGCTGCGTGGTGAGGTGCGATCGGGCGTGCCGTGGGGCGTATGGGTGGGAGGCTCCGGCGCGGGCCTGCCGGTGGTGACCAAAGCGGGTGGTTTTGGGGAGGACGATACCTTGATCGCTGCCGTCGATCATCTTCGGACCCTCTTTCGTTGATGCCAGGATGCTGGATGCTTGCGTAAGGACGAGGTCGTCCTACGCTGAGGAGGAATTGGATATGAAACTGATGGGACGCACGCAACCTCTGGACGACTACCCGGTTTTGGAGGCGCTGGAGGTGGTAAAGCAGCTTGAGTTTGACGGTGTGGAAATCTGTCTGGAGAACGAGGACGTGTCGCCGGAGACCTTGACGCCGGCGCGCATTACTGAGATCCGGGCTAAGGTCAGAACGTTGGATCTGGCCCCTTACTCGATCAGCTATCACAAGGATTATCTTTACGATGACGTGCTCTTTGAGCGGACGAAGACTGCGATTCGGTTAACGCCGGCGTTTGGCACCTCGCTCTTTGTCTTCTCCGGACCTGCCGAGCGCCCGGATGATCCCAGTGCCTGGGATCGTCTGGTCGCCCGCACCCGGACGCTGGTCAAACTGGCGGAGTCGTCCGGCGTGATTTTGGCCGAGGAGTTTGAGCCGGGGTTCGTGGTCGGATCGACGGCCGATCTGCTGCGGCTCTTCGAGGCGATTCCCTCACCGACGTTGGCCGCTAATTTGGATCTGGGTCACGTGTTTCTCTGCGATCCCGACCCTCTGGATGCTATTCGGCGGGTGGGAGAGAAGATCGTTCACTGCCACGTCGAGAATATGGAGACCGGGGTCCACGATCATAAGCTGCCTCAGGAGGGCGATATGGACCTTGCCGCGTATATCGGTACGCTGGATGAGATCGGTTATGACGGCGGGCTTTCGCTGGATCTGTATGGTTATGACTATGAGGCGGTGGCCCCGGATGCGGTGGCATACCTCCGTGGCCTGTTGCCCTGATAGGCCAGAATCTCCCTGCTTGTCGTACCGATATACGGTAATTGTCGATCTATCCATACCCAAGGAGCCAAAGCATGCGAAGTCGAGCTGAGAGTTACGAGGAACTGCGTGAGTACTGCGAGACCGTTCCGATTGTTGACTGCCACGATCACTCGACCGAGTGCGGTCCCACCTATGCGGACCCCATTCAGGTGGTGATGGCGGGATATTTCCACAGCGACATCCACAGCGCGTCCTCCGATGCGGAGGTTGAACTGCTCCTGGACACCGATCGATCGTTGGACGAGCGGTGGCCCGTGTTAGCGCGGGCGTGGGCGCGGACCAAGCACACCGGCTACGCCCAGGTGACCCGGCGGGTGCTGAAGCACTTCTATGATGAGGATGACCTGACCCTGGAGACCCTGGTACGCATGCAGTCCAAGCTGATGGATTTGAGCGATCCCGAGATCTTTGCGTCTATCCTCGAAGAGGCGAAGATCGAGGCTCGCATCCTCGATATTTGGCCCGACGTCAGTAAGGTCCTGGATGGCACGTTGGAGCTGACGCCGCGCGGCTATCTGGCGATCTCCCTACCGGATTATCACAGGATTCAAACGTGTGAGGATATTCAAAAACTTGTGAAACCGGTAGGGCGCTGGGTCACCTCCCTGGATGCGTATATCGAGGCGTGTCGTGAGATCTTTGAGGGGTCCAAGGCGTTTGGCGCGGTTACCTTCAAGGATCAGTCCGCGTATACTCGTTCTCTGGACTATGGGAATCCCACTCGAGCCGAGGCTGAAGCCGTCTTTAACTGGATTGTCGAGGATCCGCGCCGCTGTGCCTCTTATCCGGATGGGCTGAAGTCCCTGGATGATTACCTCTTCCACACCTTTCTGCGGATGGCGCGGGATCTCGATCTGCCCGTGCAGATTCACACCGGACATATGGCGGGGATTCGCAACGATATTGTGAAGACCAACGCGGTGGGGTTGACCAAGGTCATCGAACTGCACCGTGATGTGCGCTTCGATCTCTTCCACGCCAACTGGCCCTACAGCGGCGAGTTGCTCTACTTAGGGAAGAACTATCCCAACGTGAACCTCGATTTCTGCTGGGCCAACATCATCGATCCGATCTACTGCCAGCGAATGTTCAAACAGGTGCTCGCTAGCGTGCCCCACGGGAAGGTGCATGGATACGGATCCGACTTCGGCGGCAGTGTGGAGCGGGCGTGGGCGCACGCGCAAATCGCCCGGGATAACATCGCGATCGCGCTTGCGGAGATGGTGGAGATAGCGTATCTGAGCCTGGACGAGGCGAAGCAGGTCGCCTATGATTGGTTGTACGGCAACGCCAAGGCTTTCTTTGGGTTGGATGGGTGAGGGATCGCCTGTTGGTTCTATGGGCTGTGGCGTGTACAATGCATAGGCCGCGTCTGAGTCCGTTTGCGGGTTCAGGTGCGGGAGACCCGTTGGAATGCTAACCGCGATTGTTGGAGTGAAGAGGGGATTTGAGGTATGACGATGATCGAGCAATTTGAAGCCGAGGGCTGGCGGGAATACGTGATGAATTGGCACCGCCCCCACCGCTCTTTGGAGCCCCTCGACGCGGAGATCGCGGTGATCGACCGGGCGCTGGATGCCCTGGTCGCTCGGGGGATACTGCCGCGCGCGTCGTACGATCAGGCGCGGTTTACGGCTCACCGTAGGGCTGTTCGCGAGCGCTTTGACATTCCCTGGACGGCGATCTCCCCACGCATGCAGCGGCTTCTCTACGCGATCAATGCGATTGCCGAGCCGGCGGTGATGGTTGCGGTCGGCATCTTCTGTGGCAACACTTTCATCTCGAATGCCGGTGCGGCGATCGGTCCCGGCGCTGCGTATGAGGCGGAGCGCTTGGTTGGGCTGGAGATTCGTCCCGAGGAGGCAGATCGGGCCCGGCGCAACGTCGCGACGCTCGCCCACGATGGGGTTGCGGTCGATATCCTGGGCGAGGACGGCGGGCCCTGGCTGCGGGACTTCAAGGGGACTATCGATCTGCTCTATCTGGATGCCGATGGCCCGGTCGGACGCGGTAAGTCGATCTACCTCGATCTGCTGGAATCGGGGATGCACGCGCTCGATTCGGGCAGCTTGGTGCTTGCTCATAATTCCGTCAATGCCGTGCACCAACTCAGCGACTATCTGACCTTCGTCCGCACGTCGAACCGGTTTGTTGGGAGTGTCAATATGGTCGTTGACGATCAGGGCTTGGAAGTCTCAAAAGTACGATGAGATCGGGCACGTTGGGGCTGGTCGATCTCGACGGTGGATTCTCACGCTGGGAGAGGGACGGTAAGCGATGAGCAAGAAACTGGAACACCCGACCCGGGTATTGGTGGTGGACGACAATGAGGTCGTGCGACAAACCGTACTCCGCGTTCTCAACCGCGTAGGCTATGAGGTCGTGGGAGAGGCGTCCAACGGTGTGGAGGCCGTTGAGATCACCGAAAACCTCCGACCGAACCTCGTTCTGATGGACGTGGAGATGCCCAAGCTTAGCGGCATCGAGGCGGCCCGGGAGATTCAACGACGCTGTCCGACGCCGGTGATTCTGGTCACGGCTTATGACTCTCCGGAGCTGATTCGCCAGGCGGGGGATGCCGGCGTGATGGCGTATCTGGTGAAACCGCTGGAAGCCGGGGAGATGATGCGTACGGCGGAGATTGCCCTGGCCCGGTTCCGGGGTTGGGTCAAGCTGCAGGCGCTCAACGAGAAGTTGGAGAAGCGGAATGCGCAGCTCCAACGCGCGGTCGATCGCATTGAGACGCTTCACGAACTGCTGCCGGTCTGTGCCTGGTGTGGACGTAAGGTCCAGCGGGAGGATGGCGTGTGGGTGAGTATTGAGTCCTATATTGAGTCGCACTCTACGACAGAGCTGACACACGGTATCTGTCCGGATTGTTTGGACAAGATGCGGGGTGGGCTTCCAAAGAAGAAGGAGTGATCAACGTGGAGGATAAGGGGGCGCTTTCTGAGATGGATGAATGGTTCACAATGCACGCGCAGTCGCAGCGTGAGGAGTTCGACCGGCTCCAGGCGGAACTCCGGTTCGCGGATCAGCTCTGTGCTGCGCATCCGGAGCATGCCGAGACGTGGCGCCCTCGCCTCGCCGAGGCCACGGCGTGGGTGCGTGAGTCATTGGGGAGAGGCGCAGCCGATATCCCAGCGCTCACCGACCGGGTGGAGCGCGCACTGGCGCCCCTCGGAGAGCTCGCGAAGACGTACATCCTTCTCTGTGTGGGACACGCCCACATCGACATGAACTGGCAGTGGTCGTGGCCCGAGACCGTGGGCCTGACGCACGACACCTTCCAGACGATGCTCGATCTGATGGAGGCGTTTCCTCAATTCATCTTCTCTCAGAGCCAGGCCTCGGTCTATGCGCTGATTGAGAGGTACAATCCGGTGATGTTCGAGCAGATTTGGCGTCGGGTCAAGGAGGGCCGCTGGGAGGTCACCGCCAGCCAATGGGTCGAGGGCGACACCAATATGGCCAACGGAGAGAGCATCAGCCGACATCTCCTCTATACCCGGCGCTATTTTGCCGACAAGTTCGGCCTCACGCCCGAGGACGTCCAGATCGATTTCGAGCCCGACACGTTTGGACATCCCGCAACCTTGCCCACGATCTTGAGCCGGGGCGGGGTGGAATACTATTATCACTGCCGGGGCAGCCGGGGGCCTCACCTCTATCGCTGGATCGGACCGGACGGATCGAGCCTGTTGGTCTTCAACGATATTCAGTGGTATATGCACTTCGACGCGGCCCATACCCAGGTGGCCGTGGATACCAATATTGCCGATCCGATCCTGGCGTACGCCCAGTCCACCGGGATGCGGCAGATGCCGGTGCTCTACGGCGTGGGCGATCACGGCGGGGGGGCG
>DAOTTS010000224.1:0-29102 GCA_034437735.1 Anaerolineae bacterium | reverse complement strand
CGGCGCGGTCGGATTCACGCGCACGACGTCCAAAGCCTCAAGGCCTTTCGAGCGCGCCGCGACGCTATCTTCGCCCATAATCTCGCCCGGGCGGCGGAGATCACCGCGAGCAACACGCGAGGCGGCTGCCGGCAGTACGCGCCGCAGGCCCTTGTGGACGGCAACGCCGATACCTACTGGGCGACCGATGACGACGTGCGAACGGGGGAGGTCGTCATCACGTTCCCAGAGCCCATCACGTTCAACGTCGTCGACCTCAGGGAGTACCTTCCGCTGGGCCAACGCATCGAGCAGTTCGCCATCGACGTTGACCTCGACGGCGAGCGGCGTGAGTACGACCAACACACCGCCATAGGCAACCGCCGGCTGATCAAGGGAGAGACACGTACAACACGACGCGTGCGGTTCCGGGTCGTGCAGAGTCCTGTGTGCCCCGCCCTCTCGGAGTTTGGGCTCTATTTCGATCCCGAGTGAGCGAACCGAACGAAAGAGTGCCTGGAAGAAAGAGAGTGACAGAATGAGGCATCCAACGGCCTACAACCTCGGCATAATGTTTCGCCGCGAACACGCCCCAGAGACACTGCCTGATTTCGCCCGCCGGACTGAAGATGCCGGCTTCGACGAGCTCTGGGTCGTCGAGGACTGTTTCTACCCCAGCGGGGTCGCTTCGGCAGCAACGGCCCTGGCCTGCACGGACACCCTCACGGTGGGCCTCGGCATTATGCCGGCGGTGGTCCGGAATCCGGTCTTCACGGCGATGGAGATCGCGACCCTCGCCCGGCTCCATCCCTGCCGCTTTCTGCCAGGGATCGGGCACGGCGTGACCAGTTGGATGCGCCAGATCGGCGCCCTTCCCAACTCGCAGATGACGGCGCTGGAGGAGGTCACCGTCACGGTCAAGAGACTTCTCGCCGGAGACGCATTCACGCACAGGGGAGCCTACGTCCAGGTGGCGGAGGCCGAGTTGGTGCACCCGCCGGCCCCGGTTCCGCCCGTCTCGCTGGGCGTCATCGGCCCGAAATCGCTGGCCCTGTCCGGGCGGGTGGCGGACGGTACCATCCTGAGCGAATATTCATCCCCAGCGTACATCACGTGGGCGCAGGAACAGATCGCGAAAGGTCAGCGAGCGGCCGACCAGAACCGCGATCACCGCCTGACCGTCTTCGCGTTCGCCTGTGCAGCGGAGACCAGAGCCGCCGCGCACCGGCAGTTACGGCCCGTGATCGCGTCCGCACTGGCTTCCCCCTTTATGAATGCCAAACTCGCCGCAATGGGGATCCTTTCCCAGGTTCTGGCCTACCGGGAGAACGGCGGGAAAACCCGACTCGAGGCCGAGATGCCGGATACCTGGATCGATGAGCTGGCTATCGCCGGCACGCCGGAGGACTGGAAGCGGAGCATCGACCGGTTGGTCGAAGCCGGTGCCGAGACAGTCGTCGTCGTGCCGTTGCCCGGGGAGAGTGTGGATGAGATTGACAGATTCACCCGGCACTTGCAGCTCTAGCGCACGTCTGGATCCGGAAGCCCCACCTCTGGCATCGTTTAGAAATCTTTGGCTGCTGATATTCACGCATAGGTTAGGAGAAACTGCACGTGATCAAGAATCTCACATTGAACCGAATGCTCTACGGCCTCACCGGGTTGCTCTCGCTCATCGCCGCCGTGATAGGCGTGCTCAATCCAGGGATGTACGATCCGGCGATCGTGCTGACCAGGATCATGCCCGGCGTCTTCACCCAAGATCTCCTGGTGATCGTGGGCGCGCTGGCGATGATCGCCCTTGCCGTGTCGATGCGCCCGGACAGCTACCGCGCAACGACCGTGATCCTCGGCATCCTTGGATTTTTTTTCTACGCCTACGGGATCTACGCGATCGAGCAGGTCTACACGGCACTCTATCCGCTCTATCTCGCCATCCTGGCCCTGACGTTCTACACGATGGCGCTCAGCCTGGCAAGCCTCGATCGCCCCGCCATCAGAGCGCTCAGGCTCCCCAAGGCCGTCCGGTACGCGTCCTCGGGTTACGGCGTGCTCATTGCGATCATGTTCAATATCATCTGGATCAGCCAACTCATCCCCCTGCTGCGGACCCACGACCGGATCGAGAACACGTTCTCGGTCTTCATCATCGATCTGGTCTTCATCATGCCCTCGTTTGTGATCACGGCCTATCTGACGATCCGCAAGCGCGCGCTGGGCGTGATAGGACTGCCGGCGCTCTTCATCGTGGGCGTAGGTATCCTCAGCCCCCTGGCGTTGGCCGAGTTGCTGAAACCGAGTCGCTACGGCCAACCGTTGAATCCGGGTGAGTTCTGGCTCTGGGCCGTGCTCTCGCTGGTTTTTCTCGTCTTCACCGTCGTCTATCTGACAGCTCTAAAACGGCCCGACCCGACCCAAGCACGGACGGGAGTAGCGTGAAAACGCTCACCGCGCTGTTTATCTTGGTCCTGATCCTGATCGTCATTGCAGCGAATATGGGCCTGGCCCCGACCCTCTTCGCCTTTCTCAGGCACATTCCCTATGGCGACAAACTCGGGCATTTTGTGCTGATGGGCACCCTCTCCCTGCTGGTTAACCTATCCATGCACGCGTCCCGGGTGCGGATTGGCTCCGCCGACGTCCTCAAAGGCAGCCTCATCGTCGCGGCGATCGTGACAATCGAGGAGTTCTCACAGATCTTTATCCGGTCCCGGGGCTTCTCCCTGGTCGATCTGGCGTTCGATTATGCCGGGATCGTCGCCTTTGGGACACTTGCGTCCTATCTTGTCAACCGACGCACTGAGACACCAGAGGGAAGATCTACGTTGACTTCAGAGCGAGAATGACAAGAGTCCGTAACCGGACTCTGTTATTTGATCATCTGGCCCATCCGGGTGTATCCTTAGAATCAGCATAGGGACGACGTTAGTCGATCCCCGAACGCAGCGCGAGGTTCAAGCATCACGTCCGGGCGGAGGTGCTTAGATGCCGAGAAGAGAATCCGATAGGTCACAGAGGTCCACGGTGCGTCAGCAGAGCCAGGACGCTGCACAGGCCCAGGATCCGTCCGCCGAGTGGGCGCTCGACCCGGTCGCCACGTCGGGGATCATGCAGCGCGTCGATATCCCCCCGGCCCAACGCCGGCGAGCAGCAGGCCACTTAGGCACAGCGCTCGGCAATCAGGCGCTGGTCCGCACCGTAAGTCCGGTCACAGTACAGCGCCAGGGGGAATTATCCGGAACGAGCCCCATCGCATCCAGCAAGCAGCAGCGCGTCGAGCAGATCCTCAACCCCAATCGAACGGCAACGGGGGAGACGGAGCCGTTCATCGAAGCGGGATTTGAGGACGATATGCGCGACAAGCTCGACGAATACGTGGTCCCCCAGTCCGAAGCAGCCCGGGAGCAATTGGATCCGGACTCCCCCAAGCTCGACATCTCGCATATTCAGGACAACATCGCCAGCGAAGCCCAGAGCGTCGTGCGGAACAAATACGGCAGCTACGCCCGCGCGGCGAGCATGTCGCCCTCGGAACGCCGCCACCAGAACCGGTATCAGTTGGGGAGCAACGTGCAGGCATACTCGGACCAGCCCATCAACACCGCCGTGCTGCGCGACCTGACGGAGTACCTGATGACGGTCAGTTACGTCGGAGGGCCCGTGATGGTCGACCACCACGTCGACCGGAGCCGGAGCGACGACAGAAACGCGTTCAGGGCGGCACGAGATCGCTACCTCCGGGAGAACCGGGAAGCCCTCACGCTCATCCAGCGTTCGTGGCCCGGTGAGATGAACCCCAACACCCTCCAGGTCTTTATCCAGAAGAACTTGAGCCCGGAGACCGATCAGGAGAATACCGCCGTCGAGCGCCGGGGGTACTGGGGGACCTTCGAGACCCTGATCCACGAATACATCCACGTCCTGGAGCACCCCCGCCTCTACGAGATGGCCGTCGCGCAGTCCTCCACCGGCTACCAGATTCTCATCGAGGGTCTCTGCGACCATTTCGCCGAGCAGGTGTGGCAGGACGTCGAGCCCACCCTGCCCTCGGACGATACCCGTCGCGAGCGCATTGAGGGCCATGCCCTGGACTACGATGCCAACGCCATCCCGGACTGGGACTCCTACCCGGAGATCGTCCCGGCCCGCAAGATCGTCGCGCAGACCGGCGAGGAAAACGCGCGAGCCGCCTACTTCATGGGACACACGGAGCTGCTGGGGGGCGGCGACTATGAGACGCAGGACACCGCGCGGGATGGGACGTACACCGTCCCGACGGATGGTCAGACGGTGGCCGACGTCGCCACCATCACCCATATTCCGGTTGAGGAATTGGCCGCGCTCAACAGCGTCGGGGAAGAGGAGCGCCTGCTGGCAGGGGACCTGCTCGACTGTCCGGACGTTCATTACCACGTGGTCATCCCTTACGATTACGGCATCCGCATCGCGGAGCAGTACGGCATCCCCTTCCCGCTGCTCGATCGCGCCAATCCGGGCGTCGACTGGCAATCGATCCAACCCGGTCAGCGGCTCCTGATCCCACGACCTTAAGCACACCTATGATATCCAGGGAGACCCTATGACAGATCCATCACGTGAAACGATAGAGGCCGTCTTGAACGCCCTGCTGCGCGGGGCGTTCAGCCAATGGCACGGCCTGCCCGAGGGCACGACCGTCTCCGACCTTGCCGGCCTCTATGGATCCAATCCCAAGGAGCAGAGCGGGCGATTGTCGGGTCACTGGTTCACCACCCACGACTTCCGGGCCACCAAGACGTACCCGAGCGCTCGGGTTTGGAGCCAGGAGGGCCACGTCGTACGCATCGACCTGGAGAAACCCGGTTGGCAGCACGCACCCGAGCAGCTCGACCGCCTGGGAGAACCGGCGGAGACACGGCTGCCGCCCACCGGGTACCGCTACGACGAGGAGGACGAGTTGCTTGAGATGCTCTATCCGGCGCGCGGATTGGTGTTGCACGTCTCCGACCCAACCCTACCGGGCGGATCGCCCACGCGCCGAATCGTGCGCGCCCGCGCCTTCACGCCGACGTCCATCGCAGCCTACGATCGCAAGCTGGGGGGGCAACAGCCGGGCCGTATCCGTCGCCCCAACCCATAGCCATCAACCGACCATCCTTGCAAACAGAGAATCGGCCCATAGACATCGACGCGATCAAGGACCAACTATGGAGATAAAGCCAACCTTTCTGCAGTGCGATTTCCACACCCACACCGAGCTCAGCGGCGAGGCGCAGGCCCGGGGCTTCACGCTGGAAAAGCTTTTCGAGACGGCGGACGCTCTCGGGCTCCGCTGCGTGGGCTATTCCGAACACTGGCATCCCGGCACCTCACCCGACCTCTTCCTCCGGATCCGGGACGAGCTCGAACGCCTGCGGCCCCAGTTCCGGGTCAAGGTCTTCCTCAGCGCCGAGATCGATGTCCTGAACGCCCGGGGCGACCTGGCTGTCGACCCGACCGAGGCGTCTGAGATCCTGGACTACCTGTCCGTCGCGATCTCCCATTACGGGAACCCCAGCGTCGAGCAGCTACACCCGGATAAGGTCGAGGATACCCTGGCCATGATCAAAGCGGTCTGTGCGATCCCGGAGGTCACGATGTTGATGCACCCGCAGATCGTATACGGCAGGAACCTGAGCGATATTGACGGGATAGTGCCTTACGACGTCTATGACGAAGCGATGACCGCCATCGCCGCCAACGATAAGGTCGTGGACTATCCGTCCCTGGATCACTCCCTGGCCTACCTCCGCTATCTGGGCTTTTCCGCGCAGGCGCTGGCCGACGCCCGGGAGAGCTTCCGGAACTTCACCCGGGCCGTGGTCGCCCACGAGGTCAAGTTGGCCCCGGGCTCTGACGCGCACAACGTCGATTGGGTGCTCACCCCGCTGCCCGACGGATCGTCCCAATGGTTTGGAAACAACCGGGCCTCCCTGGCGCTGCTTCAGGCCTGTGGATACCACGAGGATCAGTTGTGGACCTCTGACACCCGCTAACACTGCGAGTCAATCGACGATGCTGGTAAGTGCGATTTGAGTTGATGATGAAAACCCGGTGCAAGGCACTTGAGCCGTGGAAAGTTCTGGATAGTTTCGTATGAGAGGAAAGCGCGTATGAACGCCAAAGAACGCCTGATCGCCGCCCTCGAGGGCGAGCCTGTGGATCGCCTGCCCTTCTCGCCCTTCCTGGCCTACGTCTGGGAGCACTTTCCCCGCGAGATCCAGGAGGCCGGTCAGCTCGCGTTCCTCCAGGAGGTCGGTGCCGATCCGCTCTGGCGCGGCGCGCCCTGCCCGGTCGCTGCGGTCCCTCCATCCGAGATGGAGACGAGGACGACAACCGAGGGCGACCGGACCACCACCGTGATCGAGACGCCGGTAGGATCCCTCCGCCAAGTCGCCCAACAGAGCGCGATCGGTAACACCAGCTTCCTGGTCGAGCACCCCCTCAAAACCAAGGCGGACTACGGGATTCGGATGTGGATCGAGGAACATACCGCCCTGCATCCTAACCCGGAGGCGGTTGCGGAGCACTTCGCCGGCGATGGACGCGAGGGCCTCTCCCTCGGGATGCTGATTCCAAGGGGGAAATCCGCCTACCAGTGGATGGTCGAGCACCTCGTGGGGACGGAGGCACTGATATACGCACTGGTGGACTTCCCCGAGACGGTGCGCAGCCTATGGGAGGTGATGGTCGCGAAGGATCTCGAAGCCGTGCGAATGGCGGTCAAGTCGGACTATGACTATTTCATCACCTGGGAGGACTCCAGCACGCAGAACTACTCACCGGCCCAGTACGACACCTATATCGGCAGCGAGATCGGCAAATGGTGCCGCATCCTCGACGAAGCCGGCAAGCGGTACATCCAGCACGCCTGCGGTCACGTCGCCAACCTGGTGAAGCGGATGAAGGATCACGGCGCCTTCGCCGTGGAGAGCATCTCACCGCCGCCCACCGGCAACATCACGATTCGGGAGGCCCGGCGTATCACCGGTGGGGACTTCGGCATCATCGGCGGCATCGAGCCCACCCAGTTCCTCAACCTTTCCGAGGATGCGTTAGGCCCTTACGTCGAGTCGGTGATCGCCGAGGCCGAGGGCGGGCCCTTTGTCCTCGCCAACTCGGACTCATGCCCACCGGGCGTCACCATCGATAAGTTCAAACGGGTCGCGGAGATCGCCAAGACCCACAGACTACAATGAGGAGGTAACAGGATGAACCACCAGGACGGCGTCTTCAAAGGCGTACGCGACATCGACATCGCCTACCAATATTGGCTACCCGAGGAGGAGATCAAGGCCGTGCTCGTGATCGTGCACGGATTGGCCGAACACAGCGGACGCTACATGAACGTCGTCCACCACTTCGTGCCGTTGGGCTACGCCGTTTACGGCCTCGACCACATCGGGCACGGCCGCTCGGAGGGGACCCGCGTCTACGTCGAGCGGTTTAGCGATTATACCCGGACGCTCAAGACCTACGTCGACAAGATAAGGGCCTGGCAGCCCGACACGCCCCTCTTTATGGTCGGGCACAGCCTGGGCGGCCTGATCACGTCCGCCTACCTGCTCGACCACCAGGGGGATCTCACCGGGGCGGTCCTTTCGGGGCCCGGCGTCAAGGTGCCGGACAGCATCTCCCCGATCACGGTAGCCCTCGGCAAGGTATTATCGACGCTGATGCCCAAGGCCGGGCTGGTGCAGTTGAATGCCAAGGAGATCAGCCGCGATCCGGCGGTGGTCCAGGCGTACGTGAGCGACCCGTTGGTGCATACGGGCAAAACCACAGCCCGCCTGGCGGCCGAGATGCTCAAGACAATGCGGCGCGTGATCGAGGAAGCGAGCACAATCACGCTGCCAGTGACGATCGTACAGGGGTCTGAGGACAAGCTGGTCGATCCGGCGGGCGCCCGGATGCTCTATAAGACGGTCGGTTCGGCCGACAAGACGCTCAAGGTCTACGACGGGCTCTATCACGAGGTCTTCAACGAGCCCGAGCACGCAGAGGTACTGGGCGACGTCGAAGCCTGGCTGGATGCCCACGTGGGCTCCGCATAGGAGAGCGCCGTCGATGAAAAGCAGCATCATCACTGAACAGCGATTCGCGACGATCCTTGCGTCAATCCCGAGCGATGGAGACGCGATCGGCCTCGATAGAGAAGGCGTGTATGACATCGTCAAGAATAGGAACGCTTGAACTTCCCATCACGAAGCCTGCATTACGTCACATCGCCGAAAGGGGCCTATTATGCATTCGAAATCGCTGCTTGCTGCGTTGGCTTTCGTACTGACCCTGGGCACGGTCGTGCAACCGCTCGGCTGGGCTGCGTCTGCACAGCCCTCTACAGAGCCAGCCCAGCCCGCTCCGACATCCTCAGGAGAAGATCCTTTGGGTCCTTATCCCCCGACCTCTTCGAATCCCGAAGCTTCGGCCGCCGTAACGCGACTACCCGGCGCGCCCCCGGCCCCCGTAAGCGAGAGTTGGGATGGGATCGACCCTATGCCAGGCGCCAGCGAGGACTGGTGGACCGCCGTCCAAGCCCAGATCCGGCGCGATATCTACGCCCTCTCAAGGGCGGAACGAACTGACGCCCCAGCGTATAAGGGTCACAATCCCGCGCATCAACTCGCCTTTACCTTTACGTCCAGAGGTCTGAGCCTCCAACCAGCAGCGTCCGACCGTGATATACAACCCCACGCAGAGCACAGACCGTGGGGCTGGGACCTGCGTTTTACGTCCTATGGCTATGAGGGCCATCTACAGCCGGTGCCCGCTCCTGAAACCATCACCTCCAAGGGAAACCGCGTTGCGTACCGGTACCGGCTTGACAAGTCCGGTGACCAAGGCGCCGTTGTCACAGAATGGTACCTCAACGAGGAACGCGGCCTTGAACACGGATTCACCCTGCCGTTGCCGCCGTCTGAGCGTTCCACGGCTCCTGGTTCACTTGTCCTGGAGATGACCTTGAAGACGGCCCTTCTCCCGGCGTTAAACGACGATACCCAGACGCTCGACTTCACACACCCAAACCGTAACACCACCGGCTTGCACTATAGCGGGCTCGTCGTTTTCGACGCCGAAGGCCGCGAGATCCCGGCCCGGCTCGACCTTCCGTCTGCCGGTAACGACGAGGCAAACAAAAAAATCCACATCACCATCGACGACACCGGCGCCACCTACCCTCTCACGGTCGATCCCGTCATCACAACCCCAGAGTGGACCGCGGCCGGCGAGAACCCCGGTGATATGTTCGGAGCTGTACTGGGCACGGCAGGGGACGTCAACGGCGATGGCTACGACGACGTGATCGTCGGGGCACGCCGCTATGACAGCTACCGGGGACGGGCCTACGTCTACCTTGGATCGCCAACCGGATTGCGCGCGACCGCGGTCTGGTCCAACACCGGCGAGGGAGGAGGAGATCACTACGGCTGGTCGGTGGGCACGGCAGGCGACGTGAACGGCGACGGCTACGATGACCTCATCGTAGGCGCCTATGGGTACGACAGCGAAAGAGGCAGAACGTACGTCTACCACGGCTCGGTCACAGGCCCGAACCCGGATGCCGACTGGGTCGCCACCGGCGAAAAGACCTATGATATGTTGGGTCGGGACGTGGGAACGGCGGGCGATGTGAACGGTGATGGTTACAGCGACGTGATTATCGGTGCGCCCTATGATCCATGGTCAGGGCCGGATAGCGATCCCGGTAAAGCCTACGTCTACCACGGCTCAGCCACGGGATTGGAGGCAGGCGCCGCGTGGGCGGCGGCGGGTGAAAACCCGGAGGATTACTTCGGGTCCGCCGTGGGATCGGCGGGCGACGTGAACGGCGATGGCTATGCGGACGTGATCGTCGGGGCTCAATACAACGACGAGGGCGGGGAGAGTGCCGGCAAAGCCTACGTTTACTACGGCGGTGCATCCGGACCGGCGTCAACCTCAGCCGGCTGGACCGCAACGGGCGAGGACAGCGACCACCAATTAGGGATCGCGGTAGGAGCTGCGGGCGACGTCAACGGCGATGGCTACGATGACGTCATCGTCGGGGCGTTGGGCTACGACCAGGAGCGAGGCAAAGCCTACGTCTACCACGGCAGCGCAACCGGCCTCCTCATCGGATCGGCGGACTGGAGTGCGACCGGTGAGGGAGGATGGCACTACTTCGGATTTGCCGCGGGCACGGCGGGGGACGTCAACGACGACGGATATGCGGACGTGATCATTGGCGCCTATGGGCGTGACAGCAAGCGCGGGAAAACGTACGTTTACCACGGCAGTTCGACCGGACTTTCCCCAGGCTGGGCAGACTGGACCGCGACCGGAGAGGCCCAAGAGGATCGATTCGGCTGGGATGTGGGCAGCGCGGGGGATGTGAACGGCGACGGCTACGACGACGTCATCGTCGGCGCCGAGGGCCACGACAGTTTTCGCGGTAAAATCTACGTCTATCACGGCCCCCTGGCACAACAAGAGGCCGATTGGACCGCCACCGGCACCGGCGCGATCGATCGTTTGGGCACGACCGTCGGCCCGGCCGGGGACGTGAACGGCGACGGCTTCAGCGACGGCGTGGTCGGAGCGCCGGGCGCCAACGCCGATGGCAAGCTTGAAACCGGCAAAGTCTACCTCTATCTCGGCAGTCCCCGAGGCCTGGCCGCCTCTCCCGCCTGGAGCGCCACCGGCGAGCGTAGCTACGACGCGTTCGGCGCTGTCGCAGGCCCGGCCGGGGACGTCAACGGCGACGGCTACGACGATCTGGTGATCAGTACCTCGGGTCACGACGACGACACCGGCAAAGTCTACGTGTATTATGGGGGTCCCGACGGCCTCAGCGGGAACACAGCGAACTGGACCGCCACCGGGGCCAACCAGGGCGACCGATTCGGTTCGGCCGCCGGGCTGGCGGGCGACGTGAACGGGGACGGGTATGCCGACCTGGTCGCCGGCGCCGAGGGCTATCCGAATGAGGACAGCTACGGCAAAGTCTACGTCTACTATGGGAGCTCGACCGGGCTTACCGCCGGGCCGGCGGACTGGAGCGCCAGCGGCGAGAATCCAGGCGATCGCTTCGGGGCGGTTACGGGCACCGCCGGGGACGTGAACCGCGATGGCTACAGCGACCTTGCCATCGGGGCGCCCGGTCGCAACACGCAGACCGGCAGGGCCTACGTCTATCACGGTAGCGCGACCGGACTCGGGACCGGGCCAGCGGACTGGACAGTCACCGGAGACGCACCCTACGATTACTTCGCGGCGGCCCTGGGGACGATAGGGGACGTCAATGGCGACGGCTACGCCGACCTGGGGATCGGGGCATGGGGTCACGACGGGCCCGATACTGACACCGGACAAGCCTACGCCTTCGCAGGCTCAGTCTCGGGCCTCAGTACGACGGCCATTTTCACAGCCACGGGCACGAGCGGGGGCGACCGTTTCGGGGCGGCCGTCGGCACAGCAGGCGACGTCAACGGTGACGGTTATGCCGAACTCATCGTCGGCGCCTGGGGGCAGGATAACGCCGCCGGGGGCGTCTACGTCTACCGGGGTTCGAACACCGGCCTGGAGGCGACCGCGCTTTTCACCGCCACCGGTGAGAATCCGGGCGACCGCTTCGGCGCTGCCGTCAGCACCGCCGGGGACGTGAACGGCAACGGCATCAGTGACGTGATCGTGGGCGCATATGGCTACAATGCATTCGACGCTGCCGGTGTGGGCCGCGCCTACGTCTATCACGGAACAACCTCAGGCCTGGCGGTCAACGCTAGCTGGAGCAGCACCCAACCCCCGCCCACTCGGGGATACGGCTCTACCGTCGGCACAGCCGGCGACGTCAACGGCGACGGCTATACCGATGTCCTCATCGGCTCCTATGGGCACGATGACTACTATACAGGCAAGATCTACGTTTATTATGGCAGCGCAACGGGGCTTAACCCCGGTTCAGCCGACTGGATCGCAGTCAGCGACAGTCCCGGCGACGAGTTCGGCCGCACGGCAGGGGCGGCCGGCGATGTCAATGGCGACGGCTATGCTGACGTCGTCATCGGCGCCTATGGGCACGATGACTATACGGGCAAGATCTACGTCTATTATGGCAGCGCGACCGGCCTAACCCCGGGCCCGGCGGATTGGACGAGCCTTGGCGAAAACCGGGGTGACCGCTACGGCCGCGTCGTGAGCTCAGCGGGCGACGTCAACGGCGATGGTTACGCGGATGTCATCGTCGGCGCCGAAGCTTATAACAGTTCTAGAGGCAAAGCCTACCTCTACTACGGCAGTGCGACCGGGCTGCGCCAGACCCCTGCGTGGACTGCGAGCGGGGAACACGACTATGACTACTTTGGCAATCCCGTTGCGAGATGCGGCGACGTCAACGGCGATGGCTACAGCGACGTCATCGTTGGGGCTCGATACAACGACGAGGGCGGCTGGAGCGCGGGTAAGGTCTACGTGTACCACGGGAGCCCGACCGGACCCAACCCACAGTCGCCAGATTGGACGACGACCGGCGAGAGGGCCGAGGATATGCTGGGTACTGCGGCTGGAACAGCCGGGGATGTGAACGGCGACGGCTACGCCGACGTCATCGTCGGTGCCTGGGGAAACGACGAACGTGACGACCGCGCGGGCAAGGTCTACGTTTTCCATGGTTCGGCCCTGGGATTGGACATGCCCTTTGCCACGCTGCTGGGTGAGAATGCCAACGACGAATTCGGCAGGGCGCTCGGGACGGCCGGGGACGTGAACGGCGATGGATATGCGGATGTCATCGTCGGCGCCAGAGGTTACGAGGGGCAGACAGGCAAGGTCTATGGATACTACGGCGGCCCTAAAGGACTCACATCCGAACATTTCGACTGGGCTGCCCGAGGCGAGAATGCTTCAGACTACTTTGGCAATGCGATAGGCACAGCCGGGGACGTGAACGGTGACGGTTTCGCTGACGTCATCGTCGGCGCCGATGCGGCCAACAGCCCCATCGGCAAGGCCTACCTTTATCTGGGCAGCCTGGGCGGCAACCGAGAAGCGATCATCCGCCAGACGCGAGGCGACGGCAGCGAGATATCCGTTCAACCATGGGGATCCACCTACGCCGCTGACCGCTTCCACGCTTCGTTACAGACCGTCAATCCGCTGGGACGCGGAAGAGCCCGCATTCAGGTGCAGGCATGCCCACCCAGCGTCTCATTTGGCAGCTCCGTATGCCTGGATCATATCTCGAACGACTGGGCCGATATGCATGACGGCTCGGGGACCGTGGGCGACATGGTCAGCGGTCTCGACGAGAGCACGCTATACCGGTGGCGGGCGCGCGCGACCTACGACTCACCGCTGATGATCCACGGTCCCTGGCGCAGACTCTCGGCTCAGGCGCTGGAAGCGGATCTGCGGAGTGTGGAACCGGCGTGCGACCTGGTGATCCACAAGACCGTCACACCGACGGCGCCCTTGAGCCTCGGCGCGCCGATCACCTATACCCTCGCGTTCTACGCTGCCGGCGGCCCCGCGCCCGGCGTCGTCATCACGGACATCATACCGGCTGACATCACCGACCTCAGCATCGCAAGCAGTGGGGCCGCTATCACCGATACCGGCGTCAGCCCCGGTTACGTCTGGCAGGTCGAGGACCTGGCCCCGGGCGAGGGCGGCGTCATCACGATCACCGGCATCGCCAGCGCCACCCGTTTCGTGAACACCGCCTCGATCACGACGACCGCGCGTGACCTTGACCCGACCAACAACCGCGCCACGGTCCAGACCCACATACCCGGTATCATCTATGTGGATCAGGATGCCGCCGGCGCGAACGATGGATCCTCGTGGTACAACGCCTATCGTGATCTCCAGAGCGCCGTGCGGCAAGCCGGCACGGGCGACGAAATCTGGATCGCGGAGGGTGTCTACAAACCAACGTCCGGCTCGGATCGCACCGCGACGTTCTCAGTCACCAACGGCCTGGCCCTCTACGGCGGGTTCACCGGCAGCGAGGCGTGGCGCCATCAGCGTGACTGGGCCGTCCATCCCGTCGTCCTCAGCGGGGATATCGGAACGACGGATAACAGCGACGACAACGCAGCGCATGTCGTCACCGCGCGCGGTGTGACCGAAACCGCCCTGTTGGATGGGCTGACCATCGCGGGGGGCAACGCCGGCGGATTCAACCCCGACGATCGGGGCGGCGGGATGGTCGTCGATGGCTCCGATCTCACCCTGCAAAACGTAGCCTTCATCGGGAACGCAGCCGGCGAGGGCGGCGGGATAGCCAGCACAAACGCCAGTGTTATGACCCTCGTCAACGTCTCCTTCAGCGGCAACACAGCCTTGACCGGCGGCGGGATCGTCAATGATGCAACCAGCCATATGTCGATGATCAACGTCACCTTCAGCCGCAACCACGCCGGCGGCGAGGGCGGTGCGATCGCCAACCGTGGCGATCTTACGCTGACCAACGGCATTCTTTGGGGAAACACAGCCACCGTCAGCGGCACCCAAATCTACGATGAGGGCACGATCGCGGTCAGGTACAGCGACGTCGAGGGCGGATGGCCCGGGACGGACAACCTCTCGGCAAACCCCCGATTCTACGACGCCGAGGGTCCGGACGACCTTGCGGGCACGCTCGATGACGACCTGCGCCTGCTCTACACCTCACCGGTCAAGGACGCCGGTCATAGCGAGGCCGTCCCCCGGGATACCGACGACCTGGATGGCGATGGCGATATGGCTGAACCTCTCCCCCTGGATCTGAGCGGCCGGTCCCGCCTGATCGGCTTCACCGTGGTCACCCCCACGGTCGATATGGGCGCCTATGAGGCCAATATCCTGGATGTGCTCGCCGACGCCGGCGACCTGCTGGATCGCGGCGAGAACTTCCGTCTGGCGGAGCTTCAGATCCTCCCCACCGACAACCTGACGCGCGCGATGCAGAACTACAAGACCTTCAACGACGGCCAATTGTTCGATGATTTCTGCGCGGACTACGACCAGATCGACAATGACGGCTACTGCCCGGAGGAGGCCAAGAGCCAGAACGTGCGGAACACACTCCTCGACGCCATCGCGCGCTACGCGGTGGCCCAGGGTTGGCCCACTGCCGAATGGACGACCCACGACGGGCGCGATCTCCACGTCCGGGACCTCGGGGGCCGTGGGGTGGTCTCGGCAGCGCACGAGATCGCCAACGTGCACCTGATCTTCGGCAACGAGTTCCTGGTCGACGCCATCGACTACCGGTTCAGCACCGCCGGCATTCCTAACGCCGATGCGATCCTCGCGCAGGAACTTGACGAGCTCGAACTGGCCCGGCAGCAGTTCGAACTGACGATGGATCTGCTCTTCCGGGCTTTCGGTGAGGACGCGTGGGGCGTCGGCCCCTACTTCTCCAATGACGACTTCGAGACCTTTGGGGTAGCCAGCAACCGGATGATGGTCACGTTGAACGAGATGGCCGCCCGGCATCACATGCTCGGGGACAGCCAGGCAGCCCTCGATCTCTATGACCACGCCTATGAGGAGCAGTACCTGCAGTCAACGGCCCTCGCACAGATGGCTAAGGAGGTGGGCGCCGGGTATCTGCGCAATGGCAGCTGGGAAATGCTCAATACCCTGAGCCAGATGCGGGACCGCGCCCAGGCGATCCGCGATGGCCTGGACTATTTCGGCTTCGCACCCGATTACGTGCCACTGCAATCCTACGCCCAGCTGCTGGAGCTGACGGAGGGTGTGGCGGGAAGCACCGGTCTATGGGGTACCGCGAGCCATCTGGAGAGCGAGGCCCGCGAGGCCCAGCGGACGTTCGATCGCAATGCGTCCGATATGGGCACCGAGTTGGACAACCTCACCGTCGAGCTCACCGACCAGTTGTTTGAGCTCTGCGGCGAGAGCGAGGACGCAGATGGCGACGGTTTCGGAGACTATGAGACCTGTGAGGGCGGTCTGATGGAACAGAACCTCCAGGCGCTGGACACGGCATCCCTGCAGGTCGGGCTGGCGTGGCGTCGCGCCCAGAACGTCGCCCGGCAGATACAAATTGAGCAGGAACGCGCGGGGCAGGTCATCCGGATCAATCTGGGTCTGGGTGGGAACATCGCGGCGGCCGAGTTGGCCATCGGCAAGCTGGAGTCATACGTGGAAACCCGAACCATCGTGGATTCCTCGGAGAACCAGCTCCACGGCGGCATCAAGGGAAGCCTTGAACACTATGAGCAGTTTGAGTGGAAACTGGGAAGCGCGAGTCTGGACTCCGGGGTGGAGTACTCCGGAGGATTCCGGGCAGCCGTGGAATCAGAAGTCGGTCGCCAATGGGCCGAGACGACGCTCAACTCAACGGAGAGGATCTGGAACCCAAACGCAGAGGCGATCGGTGAGTGGAACAGCATCCAAGCGCTCCGAGAGGCCGAGGCAAGCGCTGACATCGAGGGGGCCAACAGCGCGGCCGCCGTCAAAAATCTGTTGCTTCAACAATCCGAGGCGCTGCTGGAGTATGAGATCGCGGTGGCGGCGTTCAACAAGCTTGCCGCCGAGCATAACTATCTGTCGCAGCGACGCAGCTACCTGCTAAACAAGCGCGCCCAAGCGATCGATCGGGTGGCAAGCCACAACAGCCATCTGCTCAGCCCCGCCTATCGCATCATACGCGACACCCTGACCGTTCAGGCCTCCGAGGCCCAAGCGTTAGCGGCCCAGTTCGCCTACCTGACGGCTCGGGCGGCCGAGTACGACTTGCTGACCCCCTACCCCGACCTGGACACGATCTACCGGGCCCGCACCGCGAACGACCTTCGTCTCTTCCTCGACGACCTGAAGGTCTGGTATCAGGCCCTTGACCGCCCCGGGCAGATCAACCGCTATCCTTACACCCTCTCGGTCGCCAGGGACGTGCTGGGGTTGACCGATCAGAACCTCGATCCGGAAGGAGCAATGACCGCGGCGGATCTCGCAGACAAGCGCTACCGGGCATTCCAGGACTTCCTACACGACAATATGACGGCGGGACAATTGCGGTTCCAGTTTGGCACGTCGCTGAGCCAGCAGCGCGCCGACGGCCAATACCTCTTCAGCCCCAATATCTGGAACAACCGCATCGCAGGCATTGGCGAGCCCCTGGCTCATAATCAGGGCGTGGGCGTCAACATCGTCACGCGGCAGACGGAGGGCTTCGGCACACCGGAGGTGGTGCTGATCCACGGCGGGCAGTCGACGTACCGCAATGCAGCCGGCGCGTTGGTGCACTACGACCCCGACACCGCCGTGCCGGTCGGCTACGAGATCCCCAAAGCGCTCGACCCCGAGGACACCACCGTCGTCCTGCGGGCTGGCATCAACGGCGCAGGCGCGGTCGCCAACAGCGGCCTGATCAATCTGAGCGTCTCGGCCTCCCGTTGGACCCTTGGCATCACCCCCGACTCATGGAGTGGGCTGGACGATCACCAGATCGAGGACATTGAGATCGTCTTGGACACCACCGGTCGCGCGCTGCCGGACCTTGACGTCCAGGCCCGGCAGGATGCCGTGAATCTCCAGGCGCAATCCAAGATCACCCTCACGCCTCCTTCGACCGACGTGCCATCCGACCCACCGGTCTGGATCGAACCGCTGACCGGATCCGCCGATCAACCGGCGATCCCCCACCACCTTACAGCGCCGGACGCACCTGAACGACCAACGCACCCGCAGCCCACCGCGCTGGCGAGCACTGACGCGATCACCAGCAGCTACTACGGGACCGTCATCGTGACCAGCCCCCTGACGGTCGCGGTGCAGGCGCTGAACCTGAACCTGATCAACCTGGGCGACAAGCTATCCGGCACGCTGAACGTGACGGAGACCGCACTCTACGACGGTCACATCGGCCTTAACGGCACCACCGACGGGGATGTCTTCACCGTGACCTCGGAGGTCATCACCAACGTGGTGCTGGGTCGGACGGTCCACCGGCAGTTCACCCTGGTCGGCCGCGCCGAGGAGGATGGCGAGATCCTGAAGGCTGCCTACACCGACGTGGTAACCAACCTGCTGTCCCATCCTATCATCGTGGAGGGGCGCTTCAGGGCTTCACGTCCCAGCCTGCCGGGCAGCAGGCGTTTGCAGGTGGAGACGGCTGCCCGGTCCCTACCCCTTGGTGGCAGCACAGCGCTCACGGTGACGCTGGTCGACGCGCGATTGCGTCCTGTCACCGAAACCACGCGCATCTCGCTGACGTCGAATCTGGGCGCCATCCTCCCAGCAGCAGTCGAGGTGATCGACGGGATCGCGGTGACCACCTTCGCCGCCGGCGACACGCCGGGGCGGGCAACTCTCTCAGCCACCACCGGCGAAATCACCGCGACCACCGAGGTTGAGCTCCAACGTGCAGCCCCCGAACTGCGCATCACGAAGACCGTCACGCCCGTCCGCGCCGCACCCGGCGACACCCTCACGTACACCCTGAGCTTCTCTAACGCGGGGGGCGGCATCGCCACCGGTGTGGTCATCACGGATGGGCTCGCATCCGCACTGCGAAATCCCAAGGTCGTATCCTGGGGTGCCGTCATCACGCCCCGGTTGAACAGCCGGTTCGTATGGGACGTCAACGATCTGGCATCCGGTGAGATGGGCGTCATCACCATCTCCGTTCAGGTAAGCCCCACCTTCACCGGTCTCCTCACCAACACCGCCACCATTGCCGCAGATGAAGTGGGGGTGGCGACGGATACCCGTGTCATCCAGATAGCCACGTCGAGCGACGCCTATGCCGTCTATCTCCCTATGGTGATGGCCAGAAGCGTCGGGCAACCGGCAGATATCGACCTCCCCGATCTGGTCGTGCAGGAGATCGCGGCCACCCGGGATAGCGTGCAGATCCTCATCACCAACCAGGGGGCAACGACCGTCACCGAAGGATTCTGGGTCGACGTCTACATCGATCCAACCACTGTCCCCACCGCCGTCAACCAGGTCTGGAGCGATCTTGGGGAAGAGGGACTGGTCTGGGGTGTGAAATCTCCAATGAAGCCGGAGGACACGTTCGTGCTTACCGTCGGTGATAGCCGTTTCCAAGACGACCTCAGCCAGGTCGCATGGCCGCTCGCTCCCGGGACGCCGGTCTATGCGCAGGTGGACTCGTGGAGTGCAGACACGACCTATGGAGCGGTACTGGAAGATCACGAACACGCCGGCACCGCCTACGAGAACAACATCGGCCGCACGACCGTGCAGCGCGATCCGGTGAGCGATGCGGTCTTTGTCTCTCCAGCAACCGACCTTGTGCTCTCAGATTGGATACCCTATACTACAAGCAAAGACCGGATTGAGAGGAGACAACGATGGCTGACGACCCACTGAATCTGGTCGTAATCATCGCCGATACCTTCCGGTTTGGATGATCTGCTTTTTTGGAACGGCCTAAACCCAACAAAAGGACCCACCCTACCCTTATGAGAAAGATCGCTTCTACCTTTATCACAGGACTGCAGGATGTCGTCAAAGATATGCTCAACGATTCTCTTCCGGATGCTAGCATCCTCTTATTGCTCGATGGTCTGGTGATCTATGAGACGAATGCCAGCATCAGAGAGCTGGAGCGTCTTCCGTTTTTCGTCAATTCCTTCTTAGTTCAGCAGATCTTTGAGAATCTGCATCGCCACCCGATTAACGAGATGGCAAACGCCTTAGCCAGAGACGGAAGATTGGCCAACGAAGTCCGAGCTATGATCAGGGGGACGGAGATTGGCAGAACCTTCCGCGTTATGGCACTCGACAGAAATCAGCACGTAAGCTTTTCCGAGAAACTGAGACGTACCATCGAAAGGAAGCTCTCGAGTATCAAGGGACTGCGCGTCGATAGGGGAAGGCCGGATACTGAGTTTTGGCTTTTGTATCGGGACGAAGGATACGGCTTTTTTCTCATGCGGCTAACCAGCCATAAGGCCTATGAGGAACTCCTTGAGCGAGGCGAGCTAAAGCCGGAATTGGCGTATACTTTGTGCTATCTCTCCGAGCCAAAAGCAGAGGATATAGTCCTGGATCCGTTCTGCGGCTATGGGTCAATCCCCCTTCAGCGCGCCTTGCATTTCCCCTTTAACATGATCTTTGCCTCCGACAAAGACCCTGACATGAAGAGGCTGGTAAGACAGAAGGCGAAGGACGTGAACACCAAAGGCTTGCTCATCGCCAAGTCTCAAGACGCGCTGAGGCTCAGCGCATTTGAGGACAACTTTATCCATAAGATCGTTACGGACCCGCCCTGGGGATTCTTCGAAGAACTGGATAGGGATATCGATGAGTTTTATTCCCTGATGATCAAAGAACTATATCGCGTGTTAAGTCCGGGTGGCATTATGGTCATCCTCACGGCTAGAAAAGAGGCGCTGACCCGCGCGCTCTCACATTTCAGCGAGAAGCTTACACTGCTCAACCACTACGACATCCTGGTATCGGGTAAAAAGGCTGCCATCTACAAGATAAAAAAAGCATCATAAGGGGACTGAAAACCTATGGACTGGCACAAGCATATACGACCGTACGACGATGAAGACCTGGACGAGATCCTGGACCTATCGATTCTGGCGTGGGCGCCGATCTTCGCCTCGTTCCATCAAGTTCTGGGCGCCGAACTCAACGCGATCCTCCACCCCGACTGGGAGGCAAGTCAGCGGGAGGTCGTGGAGACGACCGTCACCGAGAGTGAGGGAATCGAGACCTGGGTCGCCGAAGTCGACGGCCACGCGGTCGGCTTTATCGCCTATCAATGCGATGAGGAGAGCAAGCGCGGCGAGATCGTGCTCCTCGCTGTGCATCCGGAGCACCAGAACGAGAATATCGGCACCGAATTGAACGAGCTGGCGCTCGCCAAGATGAAGGAGGCCGGTATGGAGCTCGCCGTCGTCGAGACCGGCGGCGACGCAAGCCACGCGCCGGCCCGGCGCTCGTACGAGAAGGCCGGGTTCACGCTGTTTCCCATCGCTCGCTACTTCAAAGCTCTTTAACTGAAGGGGCGAGGCACTCCCGGAAACAGCGCCAAAACAGATGAGATTCGAATAACCTTGACACGTCAACATACAAGTCATCGCGTGAGTGCCTTGCACCTGGCTTGCCAGGACCGTCACCGCCTATGACAGAGCTGTGAAGGATGATAGAACAATGCGAACCGAAGAGACAATGCGCGACCTCATCATCGAGACCGCCCGGCAGGACGCGCGGATCCGGGCCGTGATGCTGAACGGATCGCGCGCCAATCCCAACGCGCCGCGGGATCCGTTTCAGGACTTCGACGTCGTCTACGTCGTCACCGACGTGACGCCGTTCGTGGAGGATAAGACGTGGATCGACCGCTTCGGCGAGCAGATTATGATGCAGATGCCGGAGACGATGACGAATCCGCCCCCCAGCGACGACGGATGCTTCGTCTATCTGATGCAGTTCGCCGACGGCAACCGCATCGACCTGACGCTCTACCCGGTCGACCAGCTCGACGATTTCGAGGACGACAGCCTCAGCGTTGTGCTCCTGGACAAGGATGGGATCTTCCCCTCGATCCCCCCGGCAAGCGATCGCGATTACCTCCCGGAGCCGCCCACCGCCAAGGCCTTCGCCGACTGCTGTAACGAGTTCTGGTGGGTCTCCGCGTACGTGGCGAAGGGCCTGTGGCGCGAAGAGATCCTTTACGCTAACCATATGCTTAACCACGTCGTCCGCCCGCAGATGATGAAGATGATCACCTGGTATGCGGGGATCACAACCGATTTCTCCCGAAGCCCGGGGAAACACGGCAAGTATCTAAAACAGATCCTGGCGCCGGATCTGTGGACGACGCTACTCCAGACCTATTCAGATGCAGATTATTCACACACGTGGGATGCGCTCTTCACGATGGTCGATCTCTTCAGAGAGGTCGCGCTGCGGGTCGCGGAGTCGTTTGGGTTCGATTATCCCCACGGAGATGACGAACGGATGACCGCCCACCTGCACCACGTGAGAGCGCTGCCGCGCGACGCCGAGGAGATGGTCGAGCGTGCCCAGTAGCATGCAAAACAGATGAAGAAACTAACCACCGGACACTTTTGCTGGACAGTCTTTACCCGATAGTTACACAGAGCTTCACAGAGAATACACAGAGTTCCACAGAGATTCTCTTGCAGGGTGAATGGTATGTTTGTCGGTTTTCGGCAGATCTTGCCACAACTCATAGCCCTCAACAGGATGGATGAGTGATATCTTGGGTGCTTTAAAGATGGTAAAAGCTAGAGGAGACCATCCATCGTACCGGAGCCGGAGATCGAAGTGCTACCCGGCTCGCGATCAGGTTGTGGGTTGCTGCGCCGGACGCTTCGACCTCAGATCCTGAATGGCGTAGGGCAGATAGACCAGGCCAATCATCAGCAGCACCAGCAGCTCCAGGATGGGCAGGTACCAGGGCCAGGGCGGCAAGACGTCCATGAGACTCGCCGTCTCCGGCTTCCGAGCGATGTAGAGATAGTTACTGCCGATGAGCGTGTTGACCGCGCCCACCCCGAGCGCATAGGCGTTGATCCCGACCAGCACGCGTTTGATGGACCTGCCGGTGGGTCGGTAGCTCTCGACGGTCGCCATATAGAAGGCCGCGGTGATAATCGAACCGTGGGAGATCATCACCTGGAAGAAGCGGAAGTGCGGGAATCCGTAGGGACCGGCATCCGGCGTGAGGAGCGCCTGGAGCGCCCCCGCGATACCGAGCAAGTAGGTGAACTCAAAGATCGCGTAGCTCTTGGTGATCAGCATCACGGCGCTCAGAAAGACCAGCGCGCTGCAAAGGTGCAGGGGCAGCATCTTCACAACCGACCACTGTCCCGTTGACCCATTCCACCCGTGCCAGAGGGCTTCGTCGACGAGCAAGACGGCGGCGAGGGTGTAGCGAATCGGTGCCCGCCAGCGGTCCGGCAGCCGGCGTCCGGCGGCGATAAGCCCCAGGTTTATCAAGAGGACGATCGTGAGCGCCACGAGATGGGGCGTGCCAAAAAGCTCGAAAGGTTCACCGTGATAGTTGCCTGCGAAGAATTGATTCATGGCATCATAGCTCCTGAGTGATCGTGGCGCGTATCATAACTCAGAATCGCCCGTATGCCAGCGGAAAGGTCCACAGGGAGCAGAACGCGTGGGATAGGAGATGGGGCGGTAGGATTTCCTCCTCGGCCAACACAATAAAGACACTCTTGTTGTCCTCAGGAACACGGAAACCCTCTAGGGCGATGAGATGCTGGCCCACGTCGAGACATGCTTCGATGGCAAGATGTAGGGTGCGCTCGACTGCGCGGCGCACGAGCTTGTTCTCGGTGTAGGCTTCGAACTCAAGCCCCTGCAGATCCCTCAAACCTCAAAATCAACCCGCTCCTCAAAGCTGCGCGCGTAGAGCTGCACCCCCTCGCGTAGTACCTGATAGGCCAGCAACGGGGAGGCAGTGTTAAGGAGGGTCACCTGCACCTCACGGTCGGAGAAGGCTTCCAGGGCCACCATCAGATCGAGCTGGCGTTCAACGTGTTCCCTAGGACCCTGGCACGCGTCAAATAGCACAGCGAGGTCAACATCGCTGCGCACCGTTGCCTCCCCACGAGCGAGAGATCCGAACAGATAGGCAGCGACAACGTGGGGACATCGCCCCAGATACGCAACGGCCTTCTCACGATCAAAATCAGGCGTTTGATCTTTCATACTAAACGACTACCGGCTGAAAGCCGGTAGGTTTAACGGCAAGTCACTGAAAGTGACAGTTCAGGCTAAAGCCTGCTTAAAGTCCTGTGGCTATAAGCCACCTGAAGATGTGACTGAAACTCACGTGTCAATCTTGAAGTTGTCAGGAAAAGGTTCTTGCTTATGACGCTCTATGTACGCCCGAATCTGCTCGTCCGTCACTGTGCCCACCGTCGCACAGTAATATCCGCGTGCCCACAAATGTTGGCCCCAGTACCGCTTCTTCAAGTGCGAAAACTCATCCTGCAGCATTCGCGACGTTCTCCCCTTCACATACTGCATGATCTTCGCCGGACTCAAACTTGGCGCGCTAGACACCAAAATATACACATGATCCTTACTGATGTGCCCTTGCAGTATCTGGATGTCCCGGCTCATGCAGCTTTGCCGGATCAACTCCCGTGCCCGCAACGCTACTTCGCCTTTCACTTCGTCACCCACACATAATGGTACTGGATATCATAGATGCTATGCGCTCCCTTGCGGTATTCTGGCATATACCCTCCTTTCCCTTATCCTACCGCATTCGGCGCGCTAAAGCTATTCGCCTAAAGGCGAAGGTTTCAGACCTGGCGCTGATACAATGAAACTTATTGTAGCGTGTTGGACGCCCAGAGACAAGCTAAGGGTTCGTAAAAATATAACGTCCCGACTCTAACGCTTCCAGCCCCCGTCCTCGGGGGCGTCGGCGCGGGAACTTATTCTTTTACAGACCCTAACGTTCTCAGTTTCTCTGTAAGCGTGAGTCATCCGATTCCCTCCAAGGAGATCTTGCCCCCCGGAGACAACGTTGTATCCTATAGGCGAAGACTGCTCGCTCTTATGGAGGACCGATGATCATCGACCTACGCAAAATCCTGTTCGACGGCGCCATCCTCTCGCTGGTGGCGTCCGCTTTTCTCATCATCACCTTGCGCATCAATCCCCGGTTATGGCTCCAGGACTACCCGCAGGACATTCAGGATCAGGTACCTCCTAAAACGGAGCAGGAGTTGCGCCTCTCGCTAATCCTCGGCATCCCGTTTCTGCTCGTGCTGTTCGGGGCCCCGCTGATCTCAACCCTTGGGCTGAAGCGCCAATATGCCGGAGACGTCGCTTTCCTTGCGTTGACCCTCCACGCGTTTGGCGTCGGGTTCATCTTCAACGTCGTGGACTGGCTGCTGATCGACTGGCTGCTCTTCTGCGTGATCACCCCCGAATTTCTCATCATCCCGGGGACCGAGGGCGCCGGCGGGTACACGACCAAGAACTACGGCCATCACGTCCGGGGCTTTGTCATCGGGACGGGCGTTTCCCTTGCCGGCGGGCTCGTGATCGCCGCCATCGTTTCCCTGCTTTAGCAAGATATGTAAGACGAGAAAGGAACTCATCCATCTATGAACGCTTATCCATCCATCGGCGTCGGCATCATCGGCTTGGGCGCGCGGGGGCTCTATTGCATCGCCCGCACCATGGCCGAGACCTTCCCCGACACCGGCTTTGAGATCACGGCCCTCTGCGACCGCAACCCGCAGCGCATCGGCGAGGCGGAGGCCGCGCTCCGGCCGAGCTACGCGCGGCACGGCGTGGAGATCGCGCCTCGGCATTACGAGGACGGCCTGGATCTGATCGACGACCCCAACGTGGACTTGATCGTCATCACCTCCATCACCGACAGCCACCGGCAGTTCGCCGTGCCGGCGTTGCGCTCCGGCAAAAAGGTCTACTGCGACAAACCGCTGGCCCAGAACGCCGAGGACGCGGTTGCCATCGTGGAGGCGGAAGCGGAGAGCGGGAACCCCTTGATCATGGGGTTCACGCGGCGGTACGAGGCCCCGTGGCTGCGGGCCTTTGACCTCCTCCAGGACGGCGCGATCGGCGACCTGCGCATGCTGCAAGTCCGGGACGTCATCCCCTACCACCGCTATCTCACCGCCTGGTGGCGGCGGCGGGCGTGGTCCGGGGGCGCGCTCAACGACAAGGGCAGCCACCTCTTCGACGTCTTCAACTGGTTCACCGGCAGCCGCGCGGAGAAGGTGCACGGGTTCGGCGGGCGGGCGATGATCCAACCCGATCCCAACGCCCCACCCCGCTGCCGCCTTTGCCACCGCGACTGCCCGTTCCGCCGCCGCGAGCCCGAGACCGGCGAGCCGGCAGCCCCCGACATCCGCACGCACTTCGGCGCCTCCTGGCTGGCGGAGCAGGAGGAGAAGCATATGGACGACGTCTGCGTTTACGCACCCGGGTCCGACCTCTACCATAACGGCAGTATCCACGTCGCCTATGCCAACGGCGTCATCGCGTCGTACATCTACACCATCTTCGGCCCCCACGCCGAGGATCAGGAGACGCTGGAGCTGGTGGGAACCAGGGGCCGCCTGCGCCTCACGCGCCACACGGGCGAACTCGACCTCGTCACGGATGACGGCGAGACCCACCGGGTGATCGATGGGCGGGACCCCCACTTTGAGGGATCGCACTTCGGGGCCGACGCCGCCCTGATCCGCGAGTTGCGGCGCTTCTGCGAAGGCGCCCCACCCACCGTCTCGGCCCGGGCCGGACTGGAGGCCACCCGGCTGGTGATGGCGGCCCTGCGCTCCATGGACAACGGCGGCAGCACCGTCAGAATGGATGAGATTCCAGATGCAAGCACCAAGCAGTAAGGTCCCCGGCACTTGCGAAGTGCGCAAGTGCCGGGGACCTGGCTCAACCGTAAAGTCGTACGAAGAGACCAAAGGAGGGACAACCATGGAATACCGCTATCTTGGTAGGACCGGCATGAAGGTCAGCGAGCTCTGTCTGGGCGCGATGACGTTCGGACGGGAGACCCCGGAGCCCAAAAGCTACGACCTGATGGATCGATTCGCGGAGGCCGGCGGGAACTTCATCGACACGGCCAACGTCTACGGGCAAGGCACCTCGGAGACCATCGTCGGGCGCTGGCTCGACGAGCAGTACCGTGAGGATTGGGTGATCGCCACGAAGGTCTATGGATCGATGGGCGACGGCCCGAACGACCGGGGGCTCAGCCGCAAGCACATTATGGCCTCGGTCGAGGACAGCCTGCGCCGCCTCCAGACCGACTATATCGACCTCTACCAGATTCACAGTTGGGATGACAACACCCCGCTGGAGGAGACGCTCCAGACGTTGAACGCCCTGGTGGAGAGCGGCAAGGTCCGCTATATCGGCGCCAGCAACGTGACGGGATGGCAGCTCCAGCGCGCCGTCGATCTGAGCCGGGCGCGGGGCTGGGAGCCGTTCGCCTGCCTCCAGCCGCTCTACAACCTGCTGGACCGCGCCATCGAGTGGGAGCTGCTGCCCGTCTGCGCCAATGAGGGCATCGGCGTGATCCCGTGGAGCCCGCTGCGCGGCGGCTGGCTGAGCGGCAAGTACTACCGGGGACTGGACGCCCCGCCCAGCGGCACCCGCGTTGAGGAGGCCGGCAAGCGCGGATGGAGTGAGTCCTGGGAGGCCTACGGGAACGAGCGCACGTGGACGATCCTGGACGAGCTCTTTGAGATCGCCGATGCGACGGACAAGACGCCGGCCCAGGTGGCGCTCCGCTGGCTCCTGGAGCAGGAGGTGGTCACCGCGCCCATCACGGGCGTGCGGACCATGGACCACCTGGAGGACAACCTGGGCGCGACCGGCTGGTCGCTCACGGACGATCAGCTCGCGAAACTCAACGAGGTCAGCGAGCCGGACGCCCCATATCCGTACTAAGTAGATGCGAGAAAGTATCTTAACGGTGCTCGTAGCCCCCGTCCCCGGGAGCGGAGGCCAAGGAACTTTTTCGGAGTTACTTAGCTGCGTGACCGTTGACTCGAGGCGCAACGCACTTTTCATCAATTAAGTGCGTTGCACCTCGCTCTGCACAAAATCAATCTGCATCCCTTGTGTCCGTAAGACGTCCTGCACGTCCCGCGCGTTCAACGTGCGCGGTGATGTCCCCTGCCCGGCACACAGGGCCGCCGCCACGCCCGACGCCTGGCCGATGCTGGCGGCGATGGGCATAACCCGGTAGGCGCTCATCGCCAGGTGCGATCCACTGATGCATCGCCCGGCGAGCAGCAGGTTGTCGATCCCGCTGGGCACCAACGCGCGGTAGGGGATGCCGTAGGCCGGTGTCACCCGGTCTTCGATCTTGATCCCCTGGTACTCGCCCCAGATGTCGATGCCGTAGGTGCCGACGGCGATCGTGTCGGGGGGCAGGATGCCGGAACGCAGATCGTTTTCGTCGATCACGTGCTCGCCACGGATGCGGTTCGATTCCCGCACGCCGAGTCGCGGGGCCAGGTAGACCCTATACCCGGCCTCACGCAGCAAGGCGTGATCGCGCGCCATCAACTGCAAGGCTTCGGCCTGCGCCTTGCCCAACGCGACCGTGTCGCGTGTATCGGCACAGCGCACGCGGCAGCCCCAGTGCAGATAGATGCCCCGCTTGAGGCGCACGGCCCGTTGCGGATCCTCGTGAAACCACCCCAGCCCGTTGACCAGCACCCCCAGACGCACGTTGTCCAGCTTCATCATATCGAATTCGGGGCCGCCGCCAAGCTTCTGGCTGATGTACATCCAGGTGCATTCCTGCACCTCCAGATCGCGCGCCGCCGGCGCGTGCGGCTCGTCAAAGTCACGCTGCGCGTCGCGGCCATACATCGCCGTGCAGCCGGCCAGGATCGAGACCGCGCCGGTGCCGGTCGCGTCGACGACGACCTGGGCGCGGACGGTCAGCGACCACCCCAGACCGGTTTCGGCCCGGACGCCGACCGCGCGCTCCGCTTCGACCAGCGTCTCCACCACCCGTGCGCCGGTGATCACGCGGAGGTTCGGTTCGGCGTTGAGCAGCTCCCAGAAGACGCGTTGAAAGCTGTCGGGCAGGAAGAAGTAAGCGTCCGGCGTGGGGCTGTAGCGAGCGCGCAGCAGGTCTTGCGCCTCTTGCATCACCCCGGTGACCGGTCCGCCGCAGAGCATATCCACCCCATAGTCGACCATCGCGCCGCCGATGGCGGTATCTTCTTCAAGCAGGATCACACGCGCGCCGGCCCGGGCTGCGCCGATCGCTGCGGGCAGGCCGGATGCGCCCGCGCCGACGATCAGAACTTGCGTTTTCAATGCTTGGTCCATTACCTCTCCACATCCTCAACCGCCGGCAGGGTGAAGTAGAAGCAGCTGCCTTGCCCCGGTTGACCCAAACTTTCGACGCCGAAGCTCCCACCTAACTTCTCCGCGATGCGCTGGACGATGGAGAGGCCCAGGCCGTGGCCTTTCACGTTGATTTCGCTCAGCCGGGTGAACTCGGTGAAGAGGGTGGTCTGTGCCGCCGGCGAGATGCCATCCCCATTATCCTGTACCCAGAAGCGGATCGTGTTATCGGGCTGGGGCGTGGCGCCGAGTTCCAGGTGAGGCGGGCGCCCCCCGTA
>DAOTTS010000223.1:0-18765 GCA_034437735.1 Anaerolineae bacterium | reverse complement strand
ATTCGCCGGTTCCAGCGCAAGCACAGCCATCGCAAAGCGACTCCGCTCGCCACCGCTCAGCGCCTCAAGCGGCTTGAAGACCTCGTCCTGTCGAAATCCGTATTGTGCCAGATAACTGCGGGCCTCACTGAGCGGCATCGTCTGGTGGGTCATAAGCTCGTTCAGCACCGTGTGCTCCGGATCCTCAATCTGATAAGACTGCGAGAAATACCGGATGTCCAGGCTGGCTCCCAGCCGGAGATCCCCGTCCAACAGTTCGATCTCACCCATCAGCGTGCGCAAGAAGGTGGACTTTCCCGATCCATTGGGGCCAATCAGCGCCGCACACTCCCCACGATGCAGCAGAAGGTCCTCGATCTCGAAAAGCAGCGTACCCGGATACCCAATCATCACATCCTGTGCACGGAGCACCTCATTGCCGCTGATCCCGGACGAGGGGATCTTGATTGAGGTTTCGGGCCAGGCCGGCTGGGGGCGCCGAAGCGCCTTGATATGGCTCTCAAGATCCTCCATCCGCCACCGCACCTTGGAAAGTTCCGCATTTCGCATAAAGTGGCTCCACTTCTGCTGAACCGCCTGCACACCCCCGACCTCCACGGCCCGGACTTTACGCTCCAGCCTTTTCTTCAATCCCTGGGCGCGCCCGGTGGTACTGGCCCGGACGATATTGCGCTTGATAAAATCCAGATCTTTGAGAAACCCGTCTTTGACCGTGTCAAAGGCATCCAAATGCTCGGCCCAGCGCATCTCACGCTGCTCCTGAAAGGCCGAGTAATTGCCGCGATAGACCTCCAACCCCCGGCGGGCCAGCTCCCAGATGGTCCCGACCACCTGATCGAGAAAGTAGCGGTCGTGGCTCACGACCAGCAAAGCCCCTTCCCAACCTTGCAGGGTCTCCTCCAACCACTCGACAGCCTCCACGTCAAGGTGGTTCGTCGGCTCGTCGAGAATCAAAAGATCCGGCTCCTCAAGAATCAAGCGGGCCAGAAGCGCGCGGGTTTTCTGCCCCCCACTGCAGTGGCGTAAAGGCAGCTGCATCTGATCGTCAGGGAATCCCAGGCCGGTCAGCACGCTCTGGATCCGGACCTCGTACTCATAGCCTCCGGCCCTCTCGAACGCATCCTGCAGCGAGCCGTATCGTTGTAGCAGTGCCTCCGTGACCTTCCCCTCCGCCATCTTACCCTCTAACTCGCGCAGGCGGGCCTCCTTCCTGCGGAGATCGGCGAAGACCGTCAACATCTCTTCATAGACCGTATGGTCGAGGTCGCGGAAGGCCAACTCGGACTCCTGCTCAAGATAACCGAGCGAGATCGACTTCGCAGAGGCGACGGTGCCCGCCACCGGCTTGAGATGTCCCGCCAGGATTCGCAGCAGGGTCGTCTTCCCGATACCGTTCGGCCCGACCAGACCGATCTTCGCGCCATCAGGAATCTCGCCGGAGACCCCCGAAAAGAGATCGAGATCACCAAACCAATGCTTCAACCCTTGAAAATGTAAAACCGACATAAAACAGCCTCCGTGTAAAACAACCTTCGCGCATAAGAAAACGCCACCGGCTCCGGTGCGCCGGTGGCGTTAGGTCTAAAAACAAAAAGCGCGTGGGCCCGTGCGCCCCGCGCTTGACATAACTAAGAAAAGAATGGCGCACTACGACAAGGAATCCTCCAATCCACCTGCCGCGACACGAATCCAAGCCTCGTAGTGCATCTTTCTCCTTGATGGTAATGAATGAAATAGAACTTCTCTACATCCAATCACTTAAAGTTTAGTGTAACTTCAGAATTTGTCAAGTGAGCGATGAGCAAGCGTAGATATCCGTGAATGACACTGTATGTGTATGTATGCCCGTCTTTCTCCACACGTGCCCTATGGGTACCCTTTATTTTCATGAGCAACTATGTATAAACGTAGGATCCCCCCTCCTAACCTCCCCCACGAGGGGGCCCTGCTCACCTGACTAAACGGTTGCCCCTATGGTAAGGGCGGATCGCCCTCCAAGAGGCCGGCGAAGTACCTGTCCAGCTTCTCCACCAACGCATCCTGGCGCTCGATCTCATCATCGGATTCAAGGTCACCGACCAAAGCGCATCCCCACGCCCAGGCCGCACGATATGCATCTTCCAGCTGGGTGCCGGCCAGAGAGGCAGTGCACGCCACATACCGAGTGTATGCCTCTGTTGAGAGTTCCGCTTCCAATCCCTTCGAAGGGGTCAGCCAATGTTCGGTCCGCCCCTCCCGGATACGCACCAGCCGCAGGAGATATCGCTGGACGAACCAGAGCAGCTCCAGCGCGCGGGCCCGCTCTCCCCGGGCGAGCACGTTCATCCCAAAGAGGATCCAGTTTAGATAATGAACCCAAAGCTGCGAGATCTGCGCCCCGGTATCCCGCGCCGGCCCGTCCCCACTGATATGACGCAGATGCGCCATCAAGTCTCCGGTGCGGTCGGTGACAAACATCGAGGCAGCCGGGGGAAACCCCTCGGCGTCCCCTTCATCCCGAATGCGCTCCATATCCCGCACCGACTCGAAGTGAAATTCCCCACGGACCAGGTTCTCGAAGATCACGGTATGATTGCCGAACTCGTTGACAAAATAGAGCGCGACCGGTGCAATCTGAGAGATCCACCCCTCGGGATCGAAGGTCTCAAGGTCAGCGGGATCCAGATAAAGACAGAACTCAATATCCGAGTAAGCGTCCCCCTCGCCTTTCGTGAACGAGCCGTACATCCACGCGGCTGCGATCTTCTCATCGTCACGACAGAGTTGGCGCACCCGATCGATCATCCCACGCTGGACAATCATCAACCCCTCCCCCGGAACACCCAGGACTCAAAGGAACCGCTCAGCTGTGGCGCTTAATGATGAACCGGCTTCCGACTGTCCTTGATGTACATCACCGAGTTATTGTAACGCATGTCGATGTGAAAGAGATCGCTCACGCGTATGAGATCGCTCAGCTTCTTGTACCCGTAGTTGATGGGGGAAAAGGAGGCATTATTGGAGATATACTGGCCCACGCGGCCCAGATTCGACCAGCCGTCCTCCTCAGCGGTCTGTTCGGCGGCGGTGCGCAGCAGCTTGACCAGCTTGGCATCCCCGCGCAGCTCATTGCGGGACTTCCGCTCCGCCTGGTCGTCGACGGTCTCCTCATCCTCAGCCGAGGCCACCAGACGCTCCGTGTAGATAAATTGAGAGCACGCGTTGACAAACGGCGTCGGCGTCTTCTGCTGACCAAAGCCGTAGACCTTGAGCCCATCCGTGAGGATGCGCATCACCAAAGGCGTGAAGTCACTGTCGCTGGTCATCAGGGCAAACGCATCGAGCTCCCGCGTGTAAAGGAGATCCATCGCATCGATGATCATCGCGGCGTCGGTGGCGTTCTTCCCTCGGGTGTAGGCAAATTGCTGAACCGGTTGGATCGCGTAGGGATGAAGCTGTTCCTCCCAACCCTTTAAGCTAGCGTTCTTCCAGTCACCATAGGCACGACGGATATTGGTCACCCCGTATTTAGCCAGATCGTTCAAGACCCCATCGATCGCGTGATAGTTCGCGTTATCGCAGTCGATGAGCAACGCGATCTTTCGTTCATTCTCCATTCAATCGTTCCTTTCGATTTACTTACATCTCTATTAGTGTAACCCGCCTTACCCATTGGACAACTCCTCCCGGATCGTCACTCCCTGGCCGGCGTTGATTGACGCGCTAACACTCTCATGGATCGTGGATGGAGGAGGTGGACCAGCGGATTACCACTCGTCCACCTGCCTCGACTCAAACAGCCTGCTCGAAACGCCGGTGCAATGCCTCAACCGCCTTGGACGATATGGGCAGGTCGTGCGCCACAATCTCTATATTCTCACACATATGCTTGGGATTCGCGGTGCCCACAATCGCCGTGTCCACCTCATCATGGGCCAAGAGAAATCCTAACGCTAGCGCGATAGGATCCGCTGGGGCCTCAGGTATCGGCCCCTGAGCCTGCATCGCCTGCGCCCGTGCTCGGTAGGTCTCCCGTCCCGACCCTTCAGGAGATCCCCACACCGCGTTAGCAATGGGACGCTTGATAATGACGCCCATCCCGGCAGCCTCGGCTCTGGGTAGCGTTTCCTCAAGCGGCGCTTGATCCAAGAGATTGAAACTCGTCTGCAGGGTATCAAAATGACCGCTATCAATGGCCCACCGGGCAGCCTCGTTATCCCCACTATAGCCGATGAACCGAACCTTGCCTGCCTGCTTCGCATCCAGGAGCGCCTGAATCACTTCGCCCCGCTCCAGAATATCGACACCGCACGAATGGAGCTGCACCAAATCCACATAATCGGTCCGCATGCGCTTCAAGCTGCGCTCGATGCTGTCGCGAATCGTCTCGGCCGTCCACGCCTCCCCCTCGTACCCTTCGGTCACGTGTCCCGCCTTGGTCGCCAGGATATACTCATCCCGCCGGTCGGCGACCGTCTTTCCAATCAGCACCTCGCTGTCACCGTAACACGCCGCAGTATCAAGGAAATTGATCCCGGCGTCGAGGGCGAGGTTGAGAAGCCGTCTCACGACAGACACGTCGGTCAGCGACCCCATCTCGGCCAATCCGGCTCCCAAACGACTCACTTCCAGCCCAGTCTTTCCTAACGTTTTCATCTCCATCTCATAGATCCTTTCTCAGGATAACCCACATATTATGACCCTGCACAATCCCAAAGTTCGCACAGGTCCCAGGAGGGATGATCTCGAAGATAGTCAAAGACCTGGCGGTGGAATGAGCGGAAGTCCGGATCAGGAATACCGGTGGGTGGGGTCGTCGGAGCGCCATACCCCCGTTGGAACATATCGTGGTGATAGGTATGATACCCGCCGATCTCACGGACCTGCCGGATCTGCTCGATGTGCTGCTCGGGCTTCGTGCCCCCTTCGATCCCTCCGAACTGAACGATGCCCGTCCGCGCGGGTTCGTCGTCGATGACCGGCTTCCCATACGTCTCCAACAGATCTGCAATCTGCTGCGGCGCCACCTCCCAGAACCGCTCCGCCCGGCGCCGGACGGTGTGCGGGGTCAGCACGTCCATCATCCGGTTCTGCGCCTCGTCCCCCAGGTTACCCGCAAAGCCCGGCGAGTTGGTCACCAGGCGCTTGGGATCGACCGCTTTGACGATCTCGGCGTGGTGAAGCACGTTCGTCGAGTCCTCGTTCCAGATCTGGAGGAGCACATTCCGATAGGGACGCAGGAATCTCGTCAGCGCCTCGATTGCCCGCTCTTGTCGCGGGATGGGCAGGTTCTCCTCACCGGGAATCTTCTCGTGGGAGAAGGCGACAACCTCAATCACCATCTCAAGCCCATTGGCCGCCGTGATGAGATCGGCAAGCCGTTGAGCCGACGCTGCGATCAGCGCACCCTCCTCCGTATACATCGTCGTGTTCGGCCCCACGTCGACAAACGTGCGGGGCGGCGAGAAGTCCCATTGGCACCAGACTCGCAGCGCGGACACCCCGTTGGCCTTGAACTTACGCAGCCAGCGGTCCCGCGTCTCCGCATCGGTGTTGAACGTCGGATTATACAGGGCATTGAAAAAACTCACCCCCTGGAAATAAAACGGGGCATCATCAAGAAAAAGTTGGGTGCCCTCGATCCTTAAGGTTCGGGTCGTCTCCACATTTTTCATCATCCTCACGCCTCCCACAGTCCCATCATACGTTGCCCGGCGATTTGCATAGCCCTACCCCTCCGACCCCAAGTCAACGGACTGGACGCCGGGTTCGAGCACGAGCGCGTGCCCGCCGTAGTAGAGGAATCCCTTCACCCCCGCCGGCAGCGAGATCTCACCGGTGAGAGCCCTCTCATCCTCCTGTTGAAGCGCCACCGCGATCTCCCCCCGAGGATGCGGTAGCGTAGCATCGATGGACGTCAACGGGCCGAACGCCGGTCGGATCTCGACCGTCTTGAAGCCGAAATCACCCGGCCGCACGCCGAGGATCGTGGCGTAGCTGTGATAGACCGGATGGGCGCCCCACGCATGACAATCCGACCGGCTGGGCTCGGGCGCCTCACGCGTCGTCCGGAAGCCGAGACCCGGCAGTTCAAACCACGTTCCCAGGCGCTCGAAGATCCGGTCCACCCGCCCGACGAGCCGCAGCGTCTCGAAGAGATAGTGGCTGAAGTAAATGGTCGTGCGGGCCAACGCCTCGTCGTTCAGCAACCCTTCGACAAGTTGCGCACGCTTATCCGAGGCGACGTGACCGCCCAGCAGCGCCAGACATTGACTATGCTCCGAGAAATAGGTGTGGGTGAGGTCATCGGCAAAGAGACCCCGCGACGCATCCCAGAATGTCGAAAGCGCCGCCTCGGCCACCTCGGAGGCATAGCGGCGCCACCGCGCGGCATTCTCCGGCTCGTCCAGCCACGCCTCCAGCTCCGCAACCTGGGTCAACATCAGGGCGTAGTGCCAGTTGAGAATGCCGCTGACGCCGCTCTCGCCGTCCGGCGGTGTGCCGACGTGCCAGCCGGGTTCGCGCACCCAGTCCATGTAGTTCCATCCCGGCGGCGCCTCGACCAATCCATCAGCGTTCCGGTAGGAAGCGAAGGCGTCGAGAATCTCACGAACTCCAGGCATCATCCGGCGGACAAAGTCCGGGTCGTCCCGCCAGCGTGCATAATCGACCACCATCCCGCACCACCAGAGCGAAAAGGGCGGGATCACCTGAGTGTGACGGCACGGATAGCGCGACTGTGTCAGGTGATGGGGGAGACGTGAGACATCAAACATCTCGATGGCCTTACGGGGGAGCCGGGCATCGGCGGTCAGGCAGTAGGTGACCAGAACCTCCAGCCGGGTATCACCGACGTACATCAGTTGCTCGTAGTAGGGGCAGTCCATATACGTCTCGTGGGCGCACATCTGCAGTGCGCGAACCATCAGAGGCCAAACCTCGGACAGGCGGTCGTCATCAGCGTGAAACTGAGTCTCGGGTGCCAGCGGATAGCGGGTCTCCAGAAATGTCAGGGCGTCCAGCGTGAGCGGCTCGTCAGCCGTCTCAATCTGCAGCTCGACGTAGCGTCCGGCCCGCCACCAGAGCGGCTCGAAGGCCCGATCCGATCCACCATCGGGCAGAAAACGATCGCCCGTACCCACGAACGTCTTACCCTCGACCTCATCGCGGTTACCCTTCGTGCCCCGGTAAGCGTCCCACCAGTTGACGATATCGCCGTGATAAAGGGATTCGGCCCAAAGCATTCGAATCTCTGCGCCGTCCCCGCCCGAACAGGTCAGTTGAGGATAGGCACAGACGTAGTCCTCCAGGTCGATGAGCACCCGCCGCGTGGTGTCCGCAGGGATGGTCAGGGCATCTCCGTCGCACAAAAGCGCATCCCAAGGGGCATGCTCATCCACCCTATCGTCCTCGGCACGCGGCGTCAAAAATCCCTCGTGATTGCGGTCCTCGATATAGCGAACCCGGCCTTGGGCCCACGGTCGCTCCATCATCGCGGGGAGCAGCCCGGGACGCAGCCGGTGTTCATCCACCATACCGTATTGCCCGTGCTGGCCGAAGCTTCCAACGCTGAGTCCCTCCGGGCCCTTGGCGGCCTCAACCCACCCCTCACCGGCACCGCGCTCGTAGCCCCAATCGAAAGTCGCACCATCCAAGGTGAAATTGCACCCCACCCCGAAGCCGATAGGGTTCTTAAACGGTTCATAACCACCCAGCCGCTTGACCTCCCAGGGTGCTACGCCGGTGCCCAACAACGCGTTCCATGTCGCGTCTTCGCACGCCACGATCAACCCAGGATGGACGGTCATCTGCGCCAGCGGAGCATCCTCGCCAAGCGCCCAAACCTGGACCACGATCGTGTGCGCCCCAGGATCGAGGCTCAGATCGTACGACTCAAAGAACCAGTTGCGGCGGTCACCCCGCTCCGGCCCACGTCCCCGCCGTTCCCCATCCACGTAAAGAGCGTAACGTTCATCGGCGGAGACGTGAAGGCGGACCGCCGCCGGGTCGGTCAATTCGAACGCCCGGCGGAACGCCATCACACAGGGCGGACAGAGCCCGTCAGGATGGACGACCCACGTCGATGGCCAACGCCCTGTGTGCCACTTCGGCTGAGCGTCAACGTCTTCAGGTGGTGAGGTTAGAAAGGGATTCTTTTCGATGACTGCGCGCATCTTGCCTCCTTAAAAACGATGATATAGAATTAGATACAATCATAACACAGGTATAGTTCAAGTCAGATGCGCCCGCGCAATCAAGGCTGGACGTTGCGAACCGTGATGTGACGCCCATCCGAACGCATAAGGAGTGTGCCATCCCGGTCCGTGCGAAAGAGCCGACGGCCGACCAGACGGGACAGAGCATAGGGCGAAGGGGAAGAGGCGGGACCCGTACTCACGACCACCATCTCCGGATCGACCGCCTGCAAGAAGCCCGGTGAGCCCGACGTCGGATCCCCGTGACGCGGTAGGATCAGCACATCCGCGCGCAGCCGGTCTCCGCACCGTTCGACAAGCGCCGCTTCGATCTCCGGCGTCGCATCCCCGGCGAGGAGCCATCGTATGTCGCCGTAGCGCAACATCAGGATAAGCGGCCCTACCCCATCAACCGGAGGCCAAAGCACCTCCAGCGCAACCTCCCGATCCAACGCCCAACGCTGGCCTGCTGTCATCAACCCCGAGGTACCCGAAGCCCGATTCGCGAGCAGAGACCACCACCGATCGTAGACAGGTCCCTCCCCCACCTCCGGCGCATATCCGACGGCGTCCACCGCCATCCGCTCCAGGATCGGGATGAGACCAGGCAGGCGATCCCGGTCCGGAGAGGTCAGGACGACAAGATCCAGCGAGCGATCCCAGAAAGGCATGCGCCGGCCCAAAGCATCCAGCGTCCTAGACGGCTCGGGGCCCCCATCGATCACCACCTGACGGCCCCGAGGCGTCCGAACGTAGATCGCGTCCCCCACCCCGACCGCCAGGACGGCGACCTGCAGCCGCCCGCCGGGCGCGGTCATCAGGGCAAGGATCACCAATCCAACGGCCATACCTCCGGTCGCCGCCCATCCGTTGGGTACCGCCCGTATCTTACGGACCAGCCCTCGGAGCGGGATCCTCGGATGCAGCGCCCAGGCCGTTCCCACCGCGAGCACCGCGTAATACCCCCAGGCCATCGCCGGGGTGATGCCCTCAAGCGTCATCGCCGCGCGGGGAAATCCCGCCGTCCAGCGCACGGCCCCCGTCGTAAACCGCAGGAATCCCCACGCGATCCACGCGGGGATCTGTCCCAGAGGCTGCCAGACGGCCGCCAGCAGGGCAGCGGTACCCCCCACGACCATGATCAGGGTCTGCACCGGCAGAATCAGAAGGTTGGTCAGAAGCGTCACCAGTGACAGGCTATGAAAGACCGACGCCGTGATCCCCAGGGTCGTGATCTGCGCTGCCACCGTCACCAGGAACGGATCGCTCAATGCCACCGCGATCTTCTCCGCACGCGCCTGGTTCGTCAGCCGCGCCAATCCGCGCTCGACCCCCTCACCCAACAGCGGCGCATACAGCACCAGACCCAACGTCGCGGCCAGGCTGAGCTGAAACCCCACGTCCCAGAGGACGAACGGATTACCGATAGAAAGTGCCAGGGTCGCCGCTGCAATCGAGGTTGGCCCGTGGATCGGGCGGCGCTCTCGCTGCGCCAGAATCGCGATGGAAGCCATCACGCCTGCACGCGCCACGGCCGCCGATGCCCCCACCAGGACGACGTAGAGCCACAGCCCGATCAGCGCTATGAGTGTATCCTTCCCGGACTTGAACACGCGGCGAGCGGTCCGGGCGAAGACTGCGGCAACGACGGTGAGATTGAAACCGGAGATAGCGACGATGTGACTGGTACCGGTGACCTCAAAGGCCCGGAGCAGAGAGTCAGGGATATCGCGTTCAATCCCCAGGAGAATCCCGGATAGCAGGGACGCTTCCGGTTCGGGGATCATCCGAAGGAGCGCGCGATGCACGTGCCCCTTGAACGCCAAAATTCTATCAAGCACGGGATTCGCCTGATGCGAGGCGACCACCTCTATCTGAGCGTTCTGCATCATTGTGTGGATGCCGCGCCGCGCCAGATAATCACGATAGGAAAAGTCCTCAAAGACCGGGGGCGTCGTCAGGCTTCCAACGGCCCGCAGCCGATCACCGTAAGCGACATCCCCATACGCCGGAGCATAAACCAGGACTTTCCCCCGCACCTCAACCCACCGGTCATCGGGTAGGCGCAACTGAGAGGCTTGGACTCGGACCCGCGTATCACCAGCGCGAGGATCTGGCTCCGCGACCACGACCCCGACAACCTCAACGGGACCTGCGCCGTTATAATAGGCCAGGTGGCCTGGTGTGATAGGGGTGCGCGCCAACGTCAAGCGCACCGCACCCAGCAGAAGCCCCACGAGCGCCAGAGAGATTCGGCGGGCCCAACGACAGTGCCCCCAGCCACCCAGCAAAACAGGGACGGGCGGCAAAACCGGCAGCAGCCAGACCCATGGCAATGAAAAGGCCTGGGCCAGCAAAATACCGCCGGTCCAGGCTAGGGCCAAGACAACCAAGGACGTCATTGCGCCCCCTTGAGATTCTAGGTCAACGCACTACGTCACCCCGCAAGCACCTCGGTCAGCGAGCGAATGTCGTAGAAAGGGCCGTCCTCAGAGACGACCGTATGGACGGTGAGGCGGGCCAGGGGGTACTGCTTCCCCTCGAACTCAATGGTCCCCTGCTCGCGCTCCAAAAAGTCATAAAAGGAGCCAACCGCGCCTTCAAACGCAGCCTGGGCGTCCTCCCGAAGCTCATCGGCCCGATCGGCATCGGTGATAACGATAAAATCATCATGGCCACCGAAACCCATGAAATCTTCCTCAACGGACTCCTGGCCCAATGCCTCTGCCAACAGACGGGCCGTGGCACGCAGGATATCATCCCCAGCCATAAAGCCGTGGACCTCACGAAAGGGATCGAGGTTGCGGACGTGGAACCGCATCAGGGCCCAATCCCCTTCCGGATCGTCGCGAACCAGGCGCATCAGCTCGGTCTGAACGCGCCGACCCGCCGGCATACCGGTGACCGGGTCGGTGGTGTTCTCCGAATTAGCCCGTTGGATCGCATTGCGCACGCGGAGTGCGACCAAATCCGGATCGACGGGAATGGTGACAAAATCATTCGCACCGGCCTCCAACGCGGTCAGACGCTCCTTGCGATTTTCCTCATCGCCCATCATCATCAGGAAGACGTGTTTCGTACGGTTAATATCACGCAAACGCTCCGCGATCTCCAACCCTGACACATTCGGTAGGCTCGTGCTGAGTACAATCACCTGGGGAATAGCACGGAGGGCCTTCTCAAGTCCAGCCTCTCCAGTTTCGGCTTCGATAACCTCGATCTCGTCCTGCTCAAATTGCTCTCGCAGAAGCATCCGGTTATCGTCACGATCTTCGATAATGAGTACGCGACCTTTCACGCTTCGCCCCTTTTCGAATCATCCTGTCAACCACCACTAGCCATTATATGGATAAACGAACTCCCGTCAAATGTCAAATTCAGAACGGCTACCGGCGGTAACCAAGCTGCAACGTAGCTTTAACGAGCGTAACGGGATCATGTGATAGCATTGAAGTAAGTTCACTAGACAGATTACCGCGATCCGATGAAAGGACAACTGACCAACACACAACAACGCCTCATTGGATATCCTCAATCACCTAACAAGGTACTTGAGGAGACCCCACCTCATTGAAGGGACAAGGTCTGCCTATGGCACCGACAGATTACCTAAATCCGACCTATCAAGATAGAAAGCGGCCTGACAGCTTGGAGCAGCGTATGCCTATCATTACATCGACCGAAATATACGACGACACGGTCATCGTCACCCTGACAGAGCGAATGGACGTCTTCAACGCCCCACTCCTGATGAAGGAGTTCAACGAGCTTCTGGATGAAGGCGGCCAACATTTTATTGTGGACCTCTCCGCGGTACGGATCGTGGATGCCGATGGAGATTACCCACTTCTGCACCTGCTGAAGCGCGTCCAAGAGAAGGACGGCACCGTCAGCTTGATCTGTCCGCCGGGCAATCCCATCCGGATCTACTACGAGATGATGCGACTGGACACCCTCTTTGAGATGGTAGAGACCCGAGAAGCGGCGATGACCAAGCATAAGATCGCGTCCTAACGTCACCTCCGCCTCGGTCCATAGGCGAGCCCCACCATTGCTGTGGGGCTCTTTTGCGTTATGATCGTCTCTATGAGACCCAAAATAGCCATCAATGAGAGGTCATGAGGAGCCAGCGTGAATCAATCCGATCCGTCGTCCACCTCGAAGCCCAAGTGTGCGACACCCTCCGACGCAGAGGTCACGCCCTTGATCGCCCTGCGCCGTGAGCTGCATCTCCACCCCGAGCTTTCCGGGGAGGAAACGCGCACGGCACGCCTCGTCGCCGAGCACTTGAGGGCGTTGGACCTCGAAGTCCACACGGAGGTCGGCGGGCACGGCGTGGTCGGTGTGCTGTACGGAAGCAGACCCGGTCCAACGGTCGGCTATCGTGCGGATATGGATGCGATCCCCCTACAGGAGACACTCGACCGACCTTACCATTCGCTCCACCTAGGTATCAGTCACGCCTGCGGACACGACGCGCACGTCGCCATCGCGTTAGGAGCTGCCGAGCGTCTGGTCGAGCAACGCGAGGCCCTATCCGGCACGATCAAGTTCATCTTTCAGCCCGCCGAGGAATCCCTGGACGGCGCCCAAGCGATGATCAAGGACGGGGTACTTGCCGCGCCCCGCCCTCAGGTCCTGCTGGCCCAACACGCGTTCCCTTTGCCCTCGGGGACCCTGGGGCTCACCTCCGGGCTCTGCCTGGCCGGTATGGAGGAGTTCCGCGTTCGTTTCTACGCGCCGGCGGGCAACCTCGCGGCGATTCGTGACCAAGCGATGACCGCCCTTGAAGGGCTGAGCACCAGCACGGCCCCGACCACGCCGGAGGCATTCGACGCCGTGCTGGACGCTATGTTACGAGGGCCCGAACACCGTCAAACTGTGTTTCTGAGCTGTTGGCCTCACAGTGAGGGACACGTGCCACCTTACCATATCCTCGGTCTGGTCAGCATCCCGGATTTCAGCTTACGCGAAGATGTGCATCACCAGATACGACACGTCCTAGATGAGGTCTCAGCAGCGTTCGGGGCTACCTATGACTGGGAGATAACCTTCACCAATCCGCCGCTCGTCAACGATCCCAGCCTTGCACAGTACCTACAGCCGCGGCTAACCGCTTTGGTCGGTGAGGACAATCTGCTGAGGTTCCAGGCACCGTATCCCTTCGCCCACGAAGATCTATCCCGCTTTGCCTCGGAGGTCCCTACCCTTCTTGTGTGGCTGGGAACGGCCAACCGAGAACGCGCCATTCCAAGTATCCTACACACGCCGGATTTCGACATTGAGGAGGATGCGCTCGCCCTGGGCGTGGACGTCGCATCCACCGCCCTCCGGTGCCTCCTGAACGCGCCCGATACTATCGTCGGTGCGGACGATCAGGAGAGCGATGATGGATCGGATCATGAATAATTGAGGTCATTCCGCGTTTCCGTGGACCCACGTTGGGAGAGGGAAATCAGAGGGAAATCTGGACGTTCACCGCATCAAAACACTCGACCGCGCCGGGCCACCTCCCGAGCGCATTACGGATGGTCTCTCGCAACCAGACACGCTCCTCCGCCGGGATGAACGCGGCATCCACCGAATGCCGGAGCATCGCATAGATCAGCTGGGGGGCAAGATTCAGGTCCGTCACAGCGACGACGTACTCGTCGCTGAGGGTTGTGTCACTGACGCTTGGGTCATCGGTGTTGAGGGTGACGTGGAGCCTCAGGTTAAACAGATCGATAAGGGGATGCTGCGAGAAGCCGCGCACAGCCCCGGTGTGGATATTACTGGTTGGGCAGACCTCAAGGGTGATATCGCGCTCATAGATCATCTGCACGACCTCGGAACTCTCCACGGCACGGATCCCATGCCCGATTCTCAATGGATTAAGACACTCAATCGCCGCCCGCACACTCTCGGGACCGGCAGCCTCGCCGGCGTGAGCGGTGGTCGTCAAGCCGGCTTCTCGCGCCCGTCGAAACGGCTCGATAAACTTGTCCGGCGGGAAGTGCTCTTCATCACCCGCCAGATCGATACCCCGGACCACCGGGCCGACATACTCAATCGCCAGGTCGACGATCTCCTCAGCAACCGCCAATGACTCCTTGCGAGGAATCTGGAGAATCAGACACGTGCGCGTCCCACTCGTCTCAGCCGCTTCCTCGGTCGCCGCAATCACCCATTTGACAACCTCATGCAGCGGGAATTGATGAACGTTGGCGAGAGCCATAGGATTAAATCGGAGTTCTAAATAGCGGATATTATCCTTAGCCGCATCGACAATCGCCTCACGTGTCACCCGTTGAACTGCCTCACAAGAGGTGTAAAAATGCCGCAAAATGCTAAACTTCTCCATAAAGCGCTGAAAATCCGGTGTATCGTCAATAATCTGCACGTACGGGCGTAGAGACTCGGCGTCATGGGCCGGCAGGTCCAAGCCGTGCTCACGGGCAATCTCCGCTAACGTGGAGAGACGAAGGGACCCTTCCAAGTGACGATGAAGATCGATCTTGGGTAACTGACGAGCCCACCTCCTGACCTGCTCACGATTCTGATTCGGTGCTAGATGATTCGTCCGCATCTCACTCATTGCCAATGCCCCATTGATGTCGAGAGTCCCCCAGATCGCGTGGTAATAAGACGTGAAAGACGCTACCTCTATCCACTTCACTCTCTACCCAGATCTTCCCATCGTGCGCTTCCACAATGCGATGAACAACCGTCAACCCCAAACCCAACCCCCCGAACCGCCGCGTACTGGATCCATCGACCTGATAAAACGTGTCAAAGATACTCGGGATTCGTTTTTTGGGGATCCCCACACCGTGATCCCGAAACTGCAAATGCACATACTCATCCTCAGAGTCGGCGTTGATCAGGATGTCCCCTCCGTGAGGACTGAACTTGATCGAATTATCGAGGATATTATAGCAGACCTGTTTAATTTTATCGAAATCTCCGTATATGCAGAGGTCCGGTTCGATCTGCTCCACATGGATCTGGATCGGACGATCCCTTACGCGCTTGGATATCATTCGAGCCATCGATTCCAGCAGCGGGGCTACCTGAATGGAGGTATATTTGAGGGCGAAGCTGCTCATCGGACTGAGCGAGACGATCTTCTCCACGATGTTGACAACCTCATCGGACTTGACCACCGCGACCTCAAGTCCCCGACGCTGAGCCGAGGTCAATCGGCCGTCTGTATCGCCGAGGACCAACTCCACGTGTCCCTTGATCAAGGTCAGGGGGGTGCGAAGTTCGTGGGAGATATTCTGCAGGATCTGATCCTTCAACTTCGCGAACTCCTGAAGTTGCTCGTAAGCAGCCTTCAGCCGTTTTCCCCGTCGGGCCAATCCCTGATACAGCTTCATATTTTCGATGACCATCGCAATCTGCCCTGCCGCGACGGTCAATATCTGTTCCTCGGCTCGGGTGAAAGCACCCGGCTCCCGGCTGGAGACCGATAGTGTGCCAATCGTCTCCCCCTGAGAGGAGACAAGCGGCACCGCTAACAACGAACGTACGTCCTCTGTGCCCAACGGCAGCGCGATCACGCTATGCTTCCGGCGGTCGGCCACATAAACGGGCTTGCCGGTGGCAGCAACCCGACCCAGGACGCCCTCCATCGGAATCGTGACCGGTTCATCCTGTTGTTTAGCATCCAGACCAGACGCCCACGTAACCCGCAGTCTCTCACCGTCATCATCGACCAGGGCAATCATCGCCCGTTGCGACTCGATCACCCGCTGAATGACGCCTAACATCTGAGGTAGTATCTCATCCAGGCTGGCTTTGTAATCCACCTGTCGGGTTATATCGTAAAGCGTCCGGGTCTCTTTTAGCTGGCGCCGCAACCGCCCGTAGAGGGCAATATCGGACAGAGTCTCGGTCATCATCGCCGCAACGTCGGACAAAAAACGGCGATCATCCTCACCGAACCGCTGATCGGGCCGTCCCCGAACGTAGAAGACGCCTTGGAGTTGATCACCATCCATCAAAGGAACAGCCATCTCCGCGCCTTCGGCGTTAAGGGGATCACGAACCACAGCCTCTCGCCGGCGCGCCGCCTCCCCCACAATACCGTGGGGCTCGGGCATCACAAAGGGCTGAGGGGAAGCATCACCCAAACGCACAAACCCCTCTGAGGTCTCATCCCACCGATAGACCTCCGTGGCCTGCCATTCCATAGTCTCACACAGCCGATCCGCTGCCTCCAAGATCACGTCCATGGGAGACGAGAGACGCTGAGTCTTGAGTGCGATCTCGTAGAGAAATCGCCATTGTCGAGCCTGCTGGACCCCATTGCGAGAGCGGGCTGCTAGCGTCAATGCCAGCGCCGCGAGACGCGCCAGATCCTGCAACGCTCGCGCGCGGGTCTCCGAAAAATCGGTGTCCCCACGATAAGCAACGAGCAAGATGGCGTACGGCGTTCCCTGCCAACTGACAGGAGCGGCCACCCCACCTCCCGGAGCCTGCCATTTATAGGTGCTCGGAGGCCACGGGACGCCGGTCATCGAGCCTGCAACCAGCGTCTCATTGCGTCTCATCGCCTCCCGAGCAAAAGTAAGGCCGTCGAACGACATCCAATCGAACCTCCGTCGGTCTGCACGATAGGCATCGGGCACCAGCCTGCGGGCATGGACGAGATAAAGTGCTGCGCCATCCGCATCAAGCACCCGGAGTGCCGCATCCAGGACAGGGCCGGCTACCATCTCATCCAGAGACGCATCCGCAACAGAGAGCGAACGCCCCTCGGACGCACGCTCCGTTCGCATCTCATCGTCTTCGGACGGGGTCGGTGTCCGCAAGGACGATGCAGTCCCACCGTCCGATCCCGGATTCGAATCCACGGAGGCGGACGTCCAGAGCAGGGATGAAATCTGGCGTGCTATCGTACGCAAGGTCTGGAGGTCGGCCGGATCAAAGGCGCGATCCTCAAGGCTTAGACAATCGAGCACACCCCTTGCCCCCCCTTGATACACCAAGGGAATGGCGGCCTCCGATCGGATATCGGCATCCATCCATGCGGGGATTGCACAGCGTTCGTCACGTTCGACCTGGTTGGACATCACGGGCTGTCCGGCTTCCCACGCTTGTCGTGCGAGTCCCTCCATCAACCGAACTCCTATGCGAGCCTGTTCCCGCCGGTGTGTCCTATAAAGCGCCGCAGGTTCGCCCGCGTAGAGCAGAATATCCCACAGCTCGAAAGTACGGCTGATCTCAGCGAGGATGTGATCCAATGCCGAGGCCCGATCGCCCGACGCAATGGCAAGACGACTCACCTCATCAAGCAACGCCAGGTGGGCGTTTTTCTTCAACCGCTCTCGACGCTGCCCCAGTTGGTAGAGCAGCAACGAAGCCTGATCCGTCAGCACCCCAAGGCGTTGGGTGACTTCAGAAACTGGCTTCGTCAAAGTATCCCGATACCCGATGACAATCACACCACGAAGTGAGTTTCCCAACATAGGGCAGAGAAGAACGTGACGAATATGCTCTGCAAAACCGTAAGTTTCTGTGTTGAGGGCACGATCAAGAGGGCGGCCCTGCTTGAGTACCACACGGGCCAAAGCATTCTGATGAGGATGAGGACAGAGGGACGCGGGCCCCACATCCTTGCCGGCTAATCCACCCAAGACGAAATGCTCAGACGAAGGCACGAAGAGATCAACTTGTACCAGGTCAGCATCCGCCAGATCGCAAGCCGTGCGGGCCAAAGTATCCAGCACAACCCGAGCTCTTGAGGTTGCGGCCATCTTTTTAAGCGCGCGACGAATCGTCTTCCATGCGTCTAATCCATCCGCCTCAATTCGTCCATGTGCACGCCGATTTCCGTGTGAGCCTTGACTGGCCATTCCCTCTTACCCATTTCGACGTCGTTGTCAAACGCGAGCCCTTGATAGGACTCTGTGGTCGCCTAGGTTATGTTCAATACGGCTATGTTCAATACGGCTAGGTATGGAACGCTGAACGCTACCGGGTCGATTGACGCTGTAGTTCCGCCTGACGGTCCGAGCGCCAATGACAATCCTTGTACTTCTTACCACTTCCACACCAACAGGGATCATTGCGCCCAGGTTTCTCCTTTGCGCGGTGAGGTTGAGGGGTTGAGGATGACTCACGGCTCCCGGTTGCGCGATCCATCCGGAATGTGAGCTTTGGCCTCGTCGGCGTCGTCTTCGGCGAACGCGCCGAAGCGCCGGAGGCCGTGGGAACGAGGAAAAGCGAGCGTACAATCTGCGTCTGGACCGACGCCATCATCTGCTGGTACATCTCATAGGCTTCCTTCTGATAGGATACCAGCGGATTCTGCTGCCCGACGGCACGCAGGTTAATGCCCTCGCGCAACATATCCAGGCTGGTCAGATGGCGGATCCAATGGGTGTCAATCTGACGCACCATAAGCCTACGATCGCGGAAAAGCCTGAACACGTCGATCACGATATCGCGGAGCTGGGTTTCGAGTGAGGAAGGCAGCCGGCGGATGGGCTGATCGTAGAAATCCTCCCAGGCCTCGGCGTTGTCCAACGCCTGAAGACGCTCGGCAATCTCCCGATAGAAGGGCTCCTCGCTCTCCAAGATAGCCCGCAGATGCACGTCCTCT
>DAOTTS010000222.1:0-10503 GCA_034437735.1 Anaerolineae bacterium | reverse complement strand
CTTACAGGCGTAATCTTACCAGAGACTCAAGTCTGCGCCAGACGTTAGTGTGAGACCCGTAGGTGTGTGGCGCAACGGTCGGTTGCCTCGCGTGAGATTTATGATAGAATTTGACGTTGGGCAGCTATGCCCAAATACACACGCGATCTGACTGCGCAGGGGCGTGCCGGCATCCGCCGGTCCTTGCAGGGTTGAAGATCGCGGAGGCTAAAACAAAACAATCAGGAGGCTAATAGAGTCATGGCTATTGTGAATATGAAACAGTTGTTAGAGACCGGCGTGCACTTCGGACACCGCACGCGACGTTGGAACCCGAAGATGGCCCGGTTCATTTACACCGAACGCAATCGCGTTCACATCATCGACCTGCAGCAGACGCTCAGGGCATTGGAGAATGCCTACGGCCTGATCCGGGATACCGTCGCCGACGGCAATAAGGTGCTCTTCATCGGCACCAAACGTCAGGCCCAGGAGACGATCCGGCAGGAGGCGACCCGCTGCAATATGCCGTACGTCTGCCAGCGGTGGCTGGGGGGAACGCTGACGAACTGGCAGACGATCAAAGAGCGCATCGACTATCTGAAGGATCTCGAAGCACGCCGCGACGCCGGCGAGTTCGAGCTGCTCACCAAGAAAGAGGCGCTGATGCGGGACCGTGAGATCGCCAAGCTCAACGATCGGCTCGGCGGTGTCCGTGAGATGAACGATCTTCCCGGCGCCGTCTTCGTCATCGACGTGCGCGAGGAAATCACCGCCGTGCGCGAGGCCGACCGGCTGGAGATCCCCATCGTGGCCGTCGTCGACACCAATTGTAACCCCGATCTCATCGATTACGTGATCCCGGGCAATGACGATGCGATTCGGGCAATCCGCCTTATCACCTCCAAGATGGCAGACGCGGCGCTGGAGGGCTTGGCCCTGCGCAAGGAAGCCATGCCCGAGGAGGAAGAGGTCTACGAAGAGGAAGATGAGCGGTACCTCAGCGCGGAGACGCTGGCGCGCTTACGCCAAATCCAATTCGAGGATGAGGACGAAGACGAGGAAGAATACGCCTACGATTACGAGGACGAGGGCGACGACGAGTACGAAGATGAAGACGACGAGTACGAAGACGAGGACGAGGAGGCATAGGCATTATGGAAATCACAGCAGCGATGGTCAAGGAGCTGCGGGAGGCAACGTCAGCCGGTATCCTGGACTGTCGCAATGCACTTGAGGCCACGGACGGGGACTTCGATGCTGCCGTGGATCACCTTCGAGAAAAGGGATTGGCGCAGGCTGCCAAGCGTATGGACCGAGAGGCCAATGATGGCCTGATCGCATCTTACATTCACAGTGGGGGGCGGATCGGCGTCCTGGTCGAGGTCAACTGCGAGACGGATTTCGTGGCCCGTACCGATGAGTTTCAGAATTTCGTCAACGACGTCGCGATGCAGATCGCGGCGATGGCTCCGCTCTATGTGAGCCGCGACGAGGTACCCGAGTCCGTATCCGATCACGAGCGCGAGCTCTATCGCAACCAGGCCCTGGATGAGGGCAAGCCCGAGCACGTGATCGACCGCATCATCGAGGGGCGCCTGGAGAAGTTCTACTCTCAAGTCTGTTTGCTGGAACAGGAGTTCATCCGCGACGACGAGACAACCATCGAGGAGCTCCTCAAAGAGATGATCAGCAAGACGGGCGAGAATATCATTATCCGCCGTTTTGCTCGCTTTGAGCGCGGAGAGAGCCTGGGGGAGTAGTTCCCCAGGCTTTTTGCCGCCAGGGACAGTCAAGCACGCATCGTCACCCAATCAAGCTGAAAGCGAAGGCACGCCGGACCCTTAACGCGAGCGTCGCGTCGCTTTCAGCGCTAAGGAGTTAATGTGGCCCAAGCGCTCTATAGACGCGTCATTATCAAGATCGGCGGGGAATCACTGTCAAAACCCGGCGGATGCGGCATCAATCCGGTGCGTGCCGAGGAGGTTGCTGCCCGGATTGCCGCGGTCGCCGCTCAGGAGATCGAGGTAGGGATCGTCATCGGCGCCGGCAATTTGTGGCGTGGGACGGACGGGATTGCGCACGGGATGGACCGCACGCGTGCGGATCAGATCGGGATGTTGGCCACCGTGATGAACGCCTTAGCCCTGGCCGATGCCCTGGAGCGGGAAGGGATCATCACTCGCGTGCAGACCGCGATCGAGATGCGGGCTATCGCCGAGCCGTATATCCGGCTGCGGGCCGTGCGGCACCTGGAAAAAGGCCGCGTGGTGGTCTTTGGTGCCGGGACCGGCAACCCCTACTTCACCACCGATACGGCGGCCGCCCTCCGTGCTGCGGAAAGCGGCGCCGACCTGCTCATCAAAGCCACCAAAGTCGACGGCGTTTACGACGACGATCCCGAGGAGAACCCCAACGCACGTCGGTTCGATCGCCTCACCTACCTGGAAGCGCTCAATCTCCAGGTTCGGGTGATGGACTCGACGGCTATCACACTCTGTATGGATAACCACGTACCCATTGTCGTGCTCAACCTATGGGATCCGGAAAGCCTGGAACAGGTGGTCAGAGGAGAGCCGGTCGGTACGTTGATCGGCGGTTAGGCCGTTCCAAAAAACAAATCTTTCCAATAGCCGGGGTTTTCCAAGGAAAAAGCACCTGGTTTGGGATAGTTTGAATTCTGGAACTACCTTAACGCTCTCACCCCCAGTCCGGGACAGGATTCATGAAGAGAAGAAGGAGACAAACATGATCAAGGAGCTTTTGCGAGAGACCGGGACCCGAATGCAGAAAGCCCTACAGAACCTCGATGCGGACCTGAAGACAGTCCGGACCGGGCGAGCTTCCCCGGCGTTATTGGAGCGGGTCAAGGTCAACTACTATGGCACCGCGACCCCGCTCAACCAGCTTGCCGTGATTTCAGCACCCGAACCCCATCTTCTGGTCATCCGTCCCTATGACCCCTCTTCCTTAGGCGATATCGAGCGGGGCATTCAACAGGCGGACCTGGGTCTCAATCCCAACAACGATGGGCGCATCATCCGGGTTCCGATTCCCCGGCTGACCGAGGAGCGTCGCCGCGATCTGGTCAAGCAGGTGAACCGCCGCGTCGAAGAGACCAAGGTGACCATTCGGAACATACGCCGGGATGCGCTGGAGGAGTTGCGCGAATACGAGGATGAGTCCCTCATCTCAGAGGACGACTTCACCCGGGCGCGGGATCAACTCCAGGACGTCACCGATTCATACACGGAAAAAGCGGAAGAGGTGGCGGAGCGCAAAGAGCAGGACATTATGCAGGTCTAGCCCATCATCCCCGAGGTCCGCTAGGCAGCGCCCGGATCGACCTCGGGGATATATCTTCTCCCTCTCTGGCGTCTTTCTACCCGTCGATGATCGGGTCTGCCACCCGGAACGCCCCAGGGTTCCTTGACACGACGCACACGTCCCATCGACTTATGCGGCATTTCGACTACAATCTCAAGCAAGACCTCACGGTCAGAGGGGTGGATGCCGGACTCTGTGAGCCGGCTAGGTGCAACGCACTTAAATTGAGTCCATAACCTACACTTAGTGCATACCGTACCTATTTGCCAGGCGTAAAAGTGCGTTGCACCTCAGAAGACTAAACAGATACACTTCAGCAAAGTCAGGCTGGAAGCGAGTTTAACCGAGACCCACAATGTGGAAGTTGGTTAGCGTCCAGCCCTAGATATCGAAAAGTCGAGAGCTATGAGCAAAGATAACGAATCAATAACCTATTCCCCCTTACTCCAATCCCCTACCCACGTGGGTATCATCATGGACGGGAACGGACGTTGGGCCAAAGCCCATGGGTTGCCCAGGCACGCCGGACACCGCGAGGGCGTCGAGAATCTGCGCCGGGTGCTGCGGGCCGCCGTCGAATTGTCCGTGCCGATCCTGACCCTCTACGCCTTCTCGACCGAGAATTGGAAGCGGCCTCAAGAGGAAATCCACGGTCTGATGAACTTGCTCTCAGATGCGTTGGATAAAGAGGTTGACGAACTGCATAGGAATGGTGTACAATTAAGACATCTTGGGGATTTAACCCCCTTATCGCGGCCCCTGAAGCGGCGAATTCGGGACGCGGTCGAACTGACGCGTGACAATGACCGGCTCATCGCCAATATCGCATTTAACTATGGCGGTCGCCAGGAGATCGTCGAGGCCGTTCGTGACATTGTCCGCAGGGGAATACCCGCGACCGAGATCACAGAGGAACTGATCGACGACCATCTTTATACCGCCGGCACCCCGGACGTGGATTTGATCATCCGTACCAGCGGGGAGTTCCGGGTCAGCAACTTCCTGATCTGGCAGGGAGCTTACGCCGAGTACTACATCACGCCCAAGTACTGGCCCGAGTTCGACAAAGATGAGCTTTATAAGGCTATGAAAGCATACAGCCAACGAGACCGCCGTTATGGCGGTTTGAATGAGAGCGAATAATCTTGGATCGATAAGTCGTTTGCACGATCGGCTCCTGAGAGCCGGGCGTTAGATATCAACAGGCAGGAAAGAAAGTTCGTACAAACCCCCATTCTAAATCCGCGTGAAGCGATAACAGATTGGAATCCTTATCATCCTGGATGACGGTGATCAGATAGGATTCGGATCGGCGCCTTTTATTTTCATCTTGTTATAGATCCGTGAGACCGATAGGCCCTAAGGGGTTTCTGTATCTATCAGCGACCGGATCTGATTCACACCGAGAAACCCGATAGCCCATCGCAGGGCCCCATACTCATCCGTTCGGCGACCTCAATAAGGCGCCGTTGGCATCACGGCTGACATAGGAGAAGGTAGGACTTGAAAACCAGAGTGCTTAGCGTCGTCGTTCTGTTACCTATCGTTTTAGCTGCGTTGTTTCTCGGGGAATGGCTGTATCGGAGCCTGATCACGGTTTTGATCGTGATAGCCTCGATTGAATACAGCGGGATGCTCAAAGAGAGCCATCACCGGCCCGCAACAGTATTTGTGGCCTTGATCGGTCTCACCTGGCACGTTGACGTGTGGGTAAGCGATCCAAAGATCCAAGAGGTCGCCTTCGTCGGCGCGGTCCTGCTCGTGACGGTCTGGGCACTCTATCGATATCAAACTGTTGACCATGCGAAGAGGGAAGGCGCCGTACCGATCACGGTGGACTGGGCGCTGACCCTGGCCGGGGGTGTGTACCTGGGTGTGGGAAGCCGCTACCTGCTCCGGCTGCGCGCGCTGCCACGCGGGGCGGGTTGGACCCTTATCACGCTGTTCCTCGTGTGGATCGGTGACTCGGCTGCTTACTTCGTCGGTCGGGCATGGGGAGAGCACAAGATCGCCCCCACCATCAGCCCGGGGAAGAGCTGGGAGGGATATGCCGCCCAGATTGTCAGCGGCATACTCAGTGGCGGCGCGATGGCCGCGCTCTGGTCGGTGATCGGGCAAAGGCCGGTCGACGTTCCCATCTGGCAAGGCGTCGTCTTAGGAGGATTGGTGAGCATCGTCACCCCGTTTGGCGATTTTTTCATCTCGATGATCAAGCGGGAGGCCGGGGTGAAAGACACCAGTCAGCTGATCCCGGGGCACGGAGGGGTCTTAGACCGTCTGGACACACCCTTGTGGGCCGGCATTCTGGCCTTCATCTTTGTAACCCTCACCGGTTGAACGCAAAAAGGGTGACCATCCGTTGTCAGGAGTGAATACAATGTAGGTAAGCAAGTTCTCATAGGTTTGAGCAGAAATTCCGGAAGACACAGACACAGGCACAGAACCATCATCGACAGAAAACCAGGATGGCCCACTTAGGATAGGATAATGACAGAAGAGACAGATACTATGAACAACTCAACCAATAAAAATCAGAGTCAACAGGACGTTTTGCGCCGGATGGATATGGCGAAGCTCGAGGAGCTGCGGCTTCAGGAGCTCCGCGAACTCGCCCGGGACTACAACGTCTCTGGATATAGCGGGCTGAAGAAGGACGATCTCATCCTTCTCTTGCTGAAAACCAAAGCAGAGCAGGAAGGCTTCAGCTTCGGAGGCGGCGTGTTAGACATCACGAGTGAGGGTATCGGATTCCTCCGCTCGTCGCGGTACGCACCCGGCCCGCAGGACGTCTACGTCTCGCAGAGCCAGATACGGCGTTTTGGGCTGCGCTCCGGCGATATGGTCGTAGGTCAGGTACGCCCCCCCAAGGACACTGAGAAGTACCGCAGTCTCCTGCGGGTCGAGGCCGTCAATGCCATGGACCCCGAGATGTCCAAGAACCGCCCCCGCTTCGAACGGCTGACCCCCGTCTTTCCGGACCAGCCCTTCAACCTCAACACCGGGCCGCGGGCAATCACCCAGCGTCTGCTGGAACTTGTCTCCCCGGTTGGATTCGGCCAGCGTGGGCTGATCGTGTCGCCCCCCAAGGCCGGGAAAACCACGGTCCTGAAGAAGATCGCCAACGGGATCTCCGCCAACCACCCCGACGTGCATATGATGGTGGTGCTTATCGGCGAGCGCCCTGAGGAGGTGACCGATATGGACCGCTCGGTGGATGCCGAGGTGATCGCCTCGACCTTTGACGAGACGGTCGAGCACCAGGCCGCCGTCGCGGAGATGGCTCTCGCCCGGGCCAAGCGCCTGGTCGAGATCGGACGCAACGTAGCCATCCTGACCGACAGCCTGACCCGTCTGACCCGGGCGTACAACCTGGTCGTTCAGCCCAGCGGGCGCACGCTGTCCGGTGGCTTGGACCCGGCAGCGCTCTACCCGCCGAAGAAGTTCTTCGGAGCGGCCCGTAACATCGAAAAGGGCGGCAGCCTCACCATCCTCGCCACCTGCTTGATCGACACCGGCAGCCGGATGGACGATATGATCTACGAGGAATTTAAGGGCACGGGCAATATGGAGCTGCACCTGAATCGCAAGCTTCAGGAACGGCGCATCTTCCCCGCGTTCGACATCATTCGCTCTGGCACCCGCCGCGAGGAAGCACTTCTGGATAAGGAAACCCTGCGTAAGGTCTGGCTGATGCGGCGTATGATCTCACAGATGATGACCGGCACGGCCTCCTCATCCGGATATGACATCACAGCCGCACACGAAGCGCTCCTGCAACGCATCCGCAAAAGCCGTACGAACCGTGAGTTCCTGGATGAGCTGACCCGGGATCTGGGCTAGTGCTAGGCATATTAATGAAGGCAGGCCGTCGATCGAGTAAATGTCGTTGACTTTGCAGGGGCAGAAGTTAGAATACGCAGTATGACATTGACGAATCAGGACCGACTGCAGACGGAGCAGGGAAGACTCAGCGTGCTGCTCGCTCTGATGCTCTGCAGTGTCACCCTCTTTCGCTTTGTGGAGCTCCCCACCCTCAACTGGGGCGTACTGAGTGTCTTGGGGTCCCCCTTGGAGATTACCTTTGGCGGGGACGTCCTCCTGGTCCTGTTAGTTGTCGGACTGATTGCAACGGGCACCCTCACGGTCATCCAAACGCATCCCCGGCGTGAACAATCGGAGCGCCCGATGATTTTCTCATTGATCACCCCGGCGTTGGGCGGGCTGCTCTTTGCGCTCCTGTTGATTCAGGCCGCCGCATGGCCGTTATGGTTGGGCGCATTGATCCTGGGAGGTATCACCATCGGCTTTCTGGTCCATCTTAGCTACCGGGTGATCTCCCCAGAAAACCCCGGCTATCCCGCCGCCCGTACCCTGTTAAACATTATCGATTATTTGGTGGGATTCACACTTTTCAGTCTGATTCTGAGCGAGCAGGGGCGCGCCCTGGTGACCGGCCCCACTGTGCTCATCCTGACGGCGGTGTTGGGGCTCGATCTGCTGAGCAGCAGTGGCGTCCGAGTTCAGCGGTTCCTGCCCTACGCGGGCGCATTAGCGCTGCTGATCGGTGAGCTGGCGTGGGTCATCGGATACTGGCTGACCGCACCTTGGACCGCGGCCACGGTCTTGACACTGGTGCTCTACGTGGGCATCGGTTTGAGCTACCAGCATATCCTGGGACAGTTGACGCGTCAGGTCGCTCTGGAATTCACCGGGGTAGGATTGGTGATGTTTATATTGGTATTGTGGATTCATCCCTAGCATTTCGATTATAGAAAAGTCCCCCGCACCTGATTTTTTTATTCGTCCCCCCTCGTCAACGCACACATAGTGGGACTGGAGAACAACTCAGAACGGTGAGGAGAGAAGACCTTTGGAAAAGCGAGAATGCACGATCATTAACGATAAGCTGACGCCCCGTTTGTCACGTTTGCAGGAATTGGCCTACAACTTCTGGTGGTCGTGGCACCGGCCGGCCCGCGACCTTTTCAAACAGCTCGATTACACGCTGTGGCGGGCGACCCACCATAACCCCGTTCGCATCCTGCGTGAAACGCCTATGGAACGGATTGAAGCGTTGACCCGGGACCCCATATTCCTGAGAGACCTGGATGCGGTCTTGATGGAGATGGACCGGGATATCAAAGATGGCAATCTCTGGTACCGGCAGACCTTTCCCGAGCTCGCGGCACATCCAATCACCTACTTCTCCGCCGAGTTCGGACTGCACACCTCCCTGCCTATCTACTCCGGCGGGTTGGGGGTGCTGTCCGGCGATCACACCAAAGAGGCCAGTGACCTTGGGCTTCCGTTTGTCGGGGTAGGGTTCCTCTACGAACAGGGTTACTTCCGGCAGCGCCTCGATCACAGCGGGTGGCAGGAGGCGATCTATCCCCCACTCAGCCCCGACGAGGTCGCACTGCAGCTCGCAAGCAACGAGGAGGGTGAGTGCGAGCTGATCCCCATTGAGATCGGCGATCGTGAGATCCATATGCGGATCTGGGAGGTCCGTGTCGGACGCGCCAAGGTCTATCTCATCGACACCGGGATCGAGGATAACGCACCGTGGGACCGGCAGCTGACCGCCCGACTCTACGGCGGCAACCGCGAGATGCGGATACAGCAGGAGATTCTGCTGGGTATCGGGGGAACGCGGGTGCTCAGAGCGCTAGGCGTCGCGCCGAAGGTCTGGCACATCAACGAGGGTCACTCTGCCTTCCTGGTATTGGAGCGAGCTCGCGAGCACGTAGGCGAAGGGATGAGCTTCGACGAGGCCGTCGAACAGGTCCGGGCCAGTACCGTCTTCACGACCCACACGCCCGTGCCTGCCGGCCACGACATCTTCGATTTCGGCTTGATCGACAAGTATTTCCATGATTTCTGGCCGCAGCTCAACCTGGACCGGGAATCATTCCTGGAACTGGGGAGCTATAATGCCGGATACGGTGAGGCGTTCAATATGACGAAACTCGCCCTGATGATGAGCGGGCGGGCAAATGGGGTGAGTGCCCTTCACGGCGAGGTCTCCCGGCGGATGTGGACCACGATGTGGCCGGACAAACCGGCCGACGAGACCCCCATCGGTGAGGTGACCAACGGTGTCCACCTTTCCTCGTGGGCGGGCGAGGCGATGCACCAGCTCTATCGCCGGTATGTCAGCCCCGATTGGGTGCAGTCTCAGGATGACCCCCTACTCTGGGCCCGGGTCGAGGAGATCCCCGAGGAGGATCTCTGGAACGCGCATACATTCCTCAAGCGGAAGATGTTCGCCATCATCCGGGAGCGCGCGCGCCAGGACCGGATCACCCGCGCGACCCCACCCGAGCAGCTATTGGCCTCCGGGATCTTCCTGGATCCCGACGCCCTGGTCGTCGGATTCGCCCGACGCTTCGCCACCTACAAACGGGCCAACCTGATCTTCCGGGACATCGAGCGGCTCAAACGCCTGGTGCACGATCCCTACCGCCCGATCCAGTTCATCTTTGCCGGCAAAGCGCATCCGGCGGACGATCCGGGAAAATTGATGTTGCAGCAGATCTACAACTACACGCGCGATCCGGAGTTCGGTGGACGCATCGCGTTTGTCGAGGACTACGATATGCACATCGCGCGTTACCTCGTCCAGGGCGTGGACGTCTGGCTGAACACGCCCCGCAAGCCGAACGAGGCCAGCGGCACCAGTGGGATGAAGGCCGCGTTCAACGGCGTCATCAACCTGAGCGTCCTCGATGGCTGGTGGGCCGAGGCCTACAACGGACGCAACGGTTGGGCGATCGAGTCCGGGGTTGAATCGGACGACGTGGAATGGCAGGATCACTCCGACGCGGAGAAGATCTACGAGGTGCTTGAAGAGCAGGTCGTCCCGCTTTTCTACCAGCGCGATCGGGACGATATCCCTCGGGGGTGGGTCGCGATGATGCGGGAGTCCATCCGCACCGTCGGCCCCCAGTTTTCCACGCGGCGGATGGTGAAGGAGTACACGGAGCAGTACTACGTGCCGGCCCTTCGCGACGTGCTCGCGATGGAGAAAGCGGAGACGTAACCCAGACGCAATCAAGCCCTAACGAGTGGATCGGCGCTAACGCGCGTTAAGTTCGTCCAGACGCGCGTCGTCGATCCCGAAGTGGTGGGCGATCTCGTGCCGCAGCACCTCGACAACCCGCTGCTGGATCTCGGCTTCCGTCCGGCTGCGCATCTCAA
>DAOTTS010000221.1:0-5396 GCA_034437735.1 Anaerolineae bacterium | reverse complement strand
GCTCACGCGATATCGGTTCCGGTCTGCCACCTGAGCGAGTTTGCACTCGTCGAGAGGGTGCATACACTTTACCTGCCGCTGGTCTTGCGGTGAATCGCCCGAGGCCCAAGTGACCCGCCAGGCGCCGTTTGTGAACGTCTGAACTCTTCATTGTCTTAGTGAGAGGTACGTTTATCCCATGACGCGCACGACCCTGATGACCAAGTTTCTGCTCCCCCGCCGGCGCGAGGATCTGCTCACCCGCCGGCGGCTGCTCGACCGGCTCTACGACGTGATCGACTACAAGGTCGTGATGATCTCCGCGCCGGCGGGGTACGGCAAGACGACCCTGCTCGTGGACTTCGCCGCCGACCTGGAGTATCCGGTCTGCTGGTATGCGCTCGATACCGGGGATCGTGATCCCCACGTCTTCCTGGAACACCTGGTGCTCAGTCTTCAGCGCCGGTTCCCGCCGTTCGGCGCGCGGACCCTCCGGGCGCTCGATGCGGCTCCGGGCCGGGCGGCGCCGGCCCACCGGTCCCTGACCGTCTCCAGCATCGGTTGGGTTCAGCGGCCCTCGCCGACTGCTACGACGACTGGTGCATCACGACCCGGGCGTATCTTCGGGAGCGGTGCCTGCACGCGTTGGAGACGTTAGGGGATCGCCTGCTCGCCCGGCGGTAGTACCGGCAGGCGATCGAAGTGCTTCAGCATGCCGTGACGCTGGAGCCGGTCCGCGAGAGCCTGCACCGGCAGTTGATGCGCGCCTACGCGATGGCCGGCGAGCGCGTCCAGGCGCTCCGCCAGTTCGAGCGCTGCGCCCAATCGCGCCTACCTACCTGCCACTTTGTTGGCAAATGTCATCAGTTACACAAAGATACACAGAGGATGACGAGGTGCGATGCACTCCCATCCACAACCATCAATGATCAGTAACTTCGAAGAGCGGGAAACCTTCCGAGGTCCTTCAAGGTTCGAGTGCGTTGCACCGGGTTATCACGCACAACCCTCCAATCATCCCTCAACCCTAGTGCCTTGCTTCCTCCTCCAGCGCCTGCCGATCCAGGAGCACGATCCGTCCCCGCTCCATCCGGATCATCCCCCGATCCTCGAACCCCCGCAGCGACCGCCCCACCACGTCGCGCACCGTCCCGAGCTGCTCCGCCATCTCCGCCTGGGTCCACCGCCGGGCCACCGATCCCCCCTCGGCCTGCTGGAGCAGAAACCGCGCCAGCCGGCCCGTGACGCTGTGCAGCGCCAGGTCCTCCACCAGCCCCGTGAGGTGATCGAGCCGCCGGGCGAACTCCCGCAGCACGACCGCTGCCAGATCCGGGCACGTGCGCATCAGCCGCAGGTAGTCGGCGGTGGGGATGGCGTAGAGCGTGACGGCGGTCAGGGCCTCGGCGCTGGACGGGCTGACCGGCTCCGCCAGAAAGGGCGGCACCGTGTTGAACGACTGCCCGGGCCCCAGGACCGCCAGCACCTGTTTTTGCCCCTCGGTCGAGAGCCGGTAGACCCGCACCTGGCCCCGGAGGATGAAGTACACCGCCCGGCAGGGCTCGCCCGCCAGGACCAGCGTCTCGTCGGGCTCGTAGGTGCGGCGGATCGCCGCCTCCGCCAGGCAGTCCAGCGCCGCCGGCGGGAGGTCGCGGAAGAGCGCGATGCTGCGCAGGTCGCGTTCGGGTGCGGGCATAGGGCTATTGTGGCGCCGATAGCGGGGATGTCAAGGTGAGAGTGGCAGGATCAAGGGCTTATCCTTGTCGCTCCGAGGGGATGTACGTTTGGGACATATGGCACCTAGTCGCTGCTGGCACTGGATGTATGCGGTGGCTGGCGATGCGCTTTTTTGGCCCAACAATGCAGACAACAAGGGACTCAAAGATAAGGCCCTGGGCAGGATTGAGAAAGATAGCGAAACCTCACTTGCAGCACTGAAACCATATCGCTGCGTCCGTGATCTCGCCGACCTTGGTTCGACCGCCGGGGCAGGTGTCCGGATAGGGGCCGGTGCGTTCCATACATGCGGCGCACGCCTCCATCTGCGGGCAGGCCTCGGCGAGGCTGCCCTCGCGGTCGTCCGCTTCGTACGCCACCTGGCATTCGGCGTACTCGGCGCAGGCGGGGCAGATGTCCGGATGGAAGCGGTCCACCCGCCAGGGTTCGCCGCCCATCGCCTCGCACTCGGCAAAGGTCATCTGGCGGGAATCGGTCGGCTGCTGCGCCTGAGTGAGGATGTAGAGGATGAGCCCGACCATCACCGCCATCAGTACTCCAGCGAGGATAAGATACCGTGTCTGTCTAGCCTCAGTTCTCATTTCTCGATCCTCAATTCTCTCCCTTGTATCATCTCCCCACACTCTCGGCAGCGGACGGCGGGCCCCCTCAGCGCGCCCATCACGACGCCTGCGTAGAAGAAGGTGTTGAGGCGCTGCGCGCCCTTGGCAATCAGCGTCCTGATCGCGTGGGGATCGGTCATGTCGGTCATCGGTGGCTCCTTGTTGGGTGTGAGCGTGAACGCCGGTTACGCGGATTGTACACGCAGCGGTCGAAATTGCACAGTCGACCTGGCGCCGGTTAGCGTTCGGTTTATAATGGGGGGCAGGGAATGGCTACGACGTAGGAGTCCACCATGCAGACCATACTGCGCCGACTGATGGAAAACGACACACGCTTCATCATCGTCAATACGCTTGTCTGGCTGGGATTGGCTGCCCTGCTGCTGACCGATCCCTTCCGTCTGACCTTGGGCGGCGGGCTGATCGCCTTGGCGCTCGGCGGTACGATCCTCTACGCCGGGATCGCGGCCCGTGTCGGGCGCGGCATGGCCTATCCCGGATGGGCCCGGGGGCTGGGCATCCTCTTCGGGCTGACCGCCGTCGTTGTCGGCGTCTGGATGCTGGGCCGCGTCGTCAACGGCAGCGTCGTGCCCCTCCGTGAGCGGCGGCGGCGGGACCTGGCGGCGCGGCTCCGCCGGGTCGCCGAGGGCAGCGTCCAGATGGACCTGTCGGACCTGGGCCTCCGTGAGGTTCCCCCCGAGGTCTGGCAGTATACGCACGTGACCTGGCTCCATCTCGGCTATAACCGGCTGACCGAACTGCCGCCGCAGATCGGTAACCTGACCCAGCTCGAGGCACTCTATGCCTGGGACAACCGTCTCGCATCGCTTCCCTCTGAGATCGGCGCCCTATCTCAATTGGAGCGCCTTAACCTCGCCGGCAACCGGCTGCGCGCGCTCCCCCCCGAGTTGGCCCGGTGCCGGCGTCTGACCCACGTGTGGCTGGAGCACAACCGCTTGACGGCGTTTCCGGACGTGCTGCTCGAGCTGCCGAACCTCGAGCTGCTCTCTCTATCCGGTAATCGAATGGGGGCGTTGCCCGACCCGCTGACCCGCCGGGCGGAGGCGGGCACCCTCGAGCTCGGGTACCGGCCCTATGCGGTCGCATTCGACGGGGCCTCGGTGCTCGTCATCGTCGCCACCGTGATCCTGCCCCTGCTGTCGGCCTGGGGCGTGCATCGGGGGTGGACGGCGCGTGAGCGGGCCGCCCGGGAGGCCGCCCGCCGGGAGGGGACCGTCTTCCCCATCCCCCCGCTTTTCCGCCGCCCGATGCTCTTTGTTCTCTTCGCGGTGGTGGCGATCTGCCTGGTGATGATCGCTGCCGGACTCAGCGGCGAGGGGTCGGGGGTGACGATAGAGGCGAGCGTGATGCTGGTGGCGGTCCTTTCGCCGTTGGTGGCGGGGGCGCTCTATCTGTTGGCGCGGCACACCGGCATGGTGGTCCTGACCCGGTCGGGGGTGAGCCTGCGCCGCCTGGGGCGCGAGCGCTTCCTGCCCTACGAACGCATCGTCGCGCTCCGGTCGCAGCCCCGGGTCGTTGGGCCGGCGTTGGTGATCCGGGGGCCCGAGCGGACGATCCGCATCCCCCGCGCCGTCGAAGATCTGCCCCGGCTCACCCAGCAGCTGCGCCGGCGGGTGCCGGCGGCTGCGCGGGACGCGGCGCCGGGCGATCCCGCGCCGGCGGGCGGCCCTGTGTATGCCTTCGAGGTCGACCGGCGGGTCTGGACGCGCTACGTCGCCGGGACGGTGCTCCTCCTTTTGACTTATCTGGGGATCAGCCTGTCGGGGCTGTGGGTGGGGTGGGTGCGGGGGACGGTGCCGCCCTTCACGTGGGAGCGGCTGCGCGGGCCCGCAATCCTCTTCGCGTTGACCAGCCTGCTCTTCGTGCCGGCCATCCTCCTCGTCGTCCGGGGGCTCCGCACCCGGGTCGGCCCGTTCGGGGTCGAGCAGCCGGTCGCGCTGCAGCTCTTCCGCGACCGGCTCCGCTACCGGTTCCCCCGCCGTCCGTTGCGCCGCACCCCGCGCCGGGGTGGCGTCTGGCACGAGCGGCCCGCGCGTGACCTGCAGCGCGTGACCCTGGCGCCGGTCCCCTTCTCCGCCCAGGCCCGCGTGGACGGCGCCCTCGTCAGCCGGCGGACGACCCGGTACGTGCTGTCCCTCACCTTTGAGGACGGTATGCGCCTGGTCGTCGACCCGGAGCGCGCCGCGCAGTGGGGGCAGACCCCGGAAAACCTGCACGCGATCTTCGCGGAACTGTATGGGGACGCGAAGGTGGCCTCCGCCCCGACCGGGACCTGAGGGAGGGAACGACCGTTGGCTCGCTCACGGATGGACACGAATGAACACGGATTGGTTTTTTGCGACGTGGGATCCATCCACAGATTAACGCAGATTTTCACAGATTTCTGATTTTCCAGGTCAATGTGTGACATCTGGGATTGATATCTTGCGTTGAGTTTATTGTGAGGAAGCGGCCCTTAGCTCTGATAGGACGGAATCGGGACCGATAATGATCAATTGAAAACGCCTGCATCCAGTAGCGCACATGCCGGCGAGATCTGACTAGCGCTTGTCATAGACGGCATCTCGCCAACCTTCTGGAATGAATCCCTCGAGTACAGGCAAAGGTTCAAGACGTGGCTTGGGTTCGATGACAATCTCTTCACCCTCAGGTAGTTGCACAACGAGATACTTGGATTCTTGGATGACTTCCCGCAGTACGTCCTCAAGGGATCGATCTTGAATCTCTTCTAGTGCGATAACTTGGGTGACCATTATGTCTCCTCTTACGAGAGATTACCAGGGATGGCTAAGCAAGCCAATGTCCGTTACTCCATTTGTCGGCTACTTCATTATAGCATGCCTTTCTAGATTTTTCCTCTCAAAGTTCGGCATGGTTTAAGTTAGATTGACACTTTTCCGACAGCCGTCTGATTACTCTGGTTCTCTGAAGGCAAATTGCCAACCAGACGGCTATCAGATGAGCATTTCGAGCACTTTTGACCAATTTCGAAGCCAAAACGGGCATTGCCGACCCAACTTCACGAAAAGATGCCTGTGAGAATTTTGATGTTAGATTGAA
>DAOTTS010000220.1:0-9924 GCA_034437735.1 Anaerolineae bacterium | reverse complement strand
GCATCTGCCTGTTAAGGAACTGGAGCTTAAGACGTGTTAATCCACCTTATTTTTGCCCTTTCGTGGTCTTGACAATGGGGGTCACTTTACATATCGAAGACACTCTGAATGTGCATTTGAGTGGTAAGTTTGACGCTTATGTGGCAGGATCTCTTTTTGCGGCCCCCAATCTGTCACTCCGTGGACGTAGTTTTTCTTCTCAACGGAGATTTTTTTTCTTGTATGATGGCAGTGGCACACCATTGGATCAGCAATATATCCTCACTCATGAACTTACCCATGTAACCACCTGGAACACTATGGGGGCACCAGCCTCCGTGATGCTACATGAAGGCGTTGCTGTCTATACAGGTATGGAACTGGTTACTGATGCAGGATATATGCCTCTTGACCTTTTCTGTGCTGCTTACTACAAAACCGGACAACTTCCAAGTATGTCTAAGTATCCAACCTTTGAAGGTCACATACGAGATTTAGACAACTATTACACAGCAGGATGCTTTGTGGAGTTTTTAATTGAACAATACGGAACAGATAATTTCGCAGAAGTTTATCATACAGGCGACTATTATGGTGCTTATGGAAAAGATGTTTCTGAATTAGAGACAGAATGGATTGCTACTATTCAGACTGTAGAGCCCTTACCATTCGACCCTAACGAGTTTGTAAACTACGTTTATGAAGTTGCGACATCTTATGATCTGCTGTTTAGTAACTTTGAAGGTAGAGAACGTGATATGATTGCCTATCAGAAGTTGGATCAAGCAAGAACAGCTCTTCTGATGGGAAATCTGAATGATACAGCAGATTATCTATTCGCTTTTAGTAATGTCCTTAACCAATGAACTACAAACGTTATGAAGCATATACCTGCAATTTTGGCAGTGGCTTTATCTGAGGAAGGAATACAACTGACCGTATACACGCGCGTGCCCGAGTCCCGTCGCTCCCGCCAGAAAAAGGGTCACGGTTCCCGCCGTGGCCTTTTTTGCATGGGCTGTAATGACCTGCAGCCGCGAGTTTCCAGATACAATAGTTAATGGCGCTCGAATTCTGTCGCTGCCCTTCTGCTTCTACCGAGTTCGGTGTGCGTCTGAGCCTTTGACGTGTATACTGTGAGTACTCTATATCTATCGATAAGGTGGATGATGGTGACTGAAGAGACACGTAGCATCAACGTGCTCGCCGCTCTCAGGGAGACCCAGGGGGCGTGGCGGGATGAGGATCATCCGGAGCTTGTGACACCGGAGGACGTCAACTGCTGGCTGGCGTCATGTCGTGCGTCGTGGCGCCGGGTCCCTTTGCGGTCGGAGGCAGAGACCCGTGTCTGACTATCGGCTCGCCGCCAACGTGCGCATTCAGCACCGACGTGGACATAGGCCGACGACCGACCTGCTCACGGATCTAGCGCTTGATAGTCATCTGGGCATCGCAGCGATCTCCCGTACGTAGCACGATCCTATCCTTTTGACGTATAATCCCCGCCATTTCCCTATGCAGGACCTGAAGCGCTACGAGGATATGCCTCGCCGGACGTGGACGTTCTCCCTTGCCGAGTGGCAAATGAACGCCTGATGCGCGTTTGCCGCTAACACCGGTGCTTTATCTTAATCCCTTTCAAGGGAAGCGTTACGTAATCTACATGACGCCGACGCTGTCGAGGGCCTCCTTGGCGAGCGCCCGGTATGCTGCCTTCGTCCCGGCTTTCTTCTGTGGTATGATAAACTGTAGGAAGGAGAAGGTCGGATCTATGGGTAAACGGACGTCAACGACGGCATCCTCGAAAACAGGTACGAACCCTCAAGGTTCGCGCTTTCAGAAACTGCGCGGGCATCGTGCTTTGCGCCGGCAGGCCAAGCAGGACTACCAGCGTGCGAGAGGTACGGCCCACCAGCAGATGCTCGATGATGCACGGACGCGGGTACGATCGCAACTCAAGCGTAAGCTTCGCCGTCACCAGCAGGCCGAACAGACGTACAACAGACAGGTTCAGGCCCGCGATCAGGCGTTGACGCGCACGCTCGTCAGGAATCTGGTTGAGGCGGAGTTGGGGTCGGTGCCCGGCATCGGCCCCGTCCTCAAATCCAAGATCATTGACCGGGTCTTTCGGGGCCGACTCAATGACCTGCACGGTGCGTATCGGCTTGAGGGGATTGGATCTCGGCGTCAGCGGGAGATCAGCCGGTGGGTCTGCCGTGTGGAAGGGCAGCTCCCTCAGCGTATCCAAGAGGATTTCACGGGCAAGGCACAGATTATGGCTGCTTACCGTGAGGATCTGGCAAAGCGCCGCTGTCAGCTGGATGCGATGCAGCAGCGGATTGCCGAGCTGCAGGCGTTGGACGCGCAGATTGACGCGGTGCTTGAGGACCTCGCCGCCGTGACCTGGGAGGATTTCCACAAGGCGTTGAGCGATCCGTCATGCCCGTCTGCGGCGGTGCAGCGATATATTGTGGGCGTCTTTGCGGCTTGGGAACCGATGCCTGAGTGGTTCCAACACGCGGTATCCGTAGAGGAGGCCTGATGTTTCCATGGCTGCGGCGGTTGCTGGGCATCACGGAGGTTCACCCGCTCCCGATCGAGTTTGAGATCGAGGAGAACGCCGATCCTGACGCGCCCGGAGCTTGTTCGGTCCGGATCTTCAAGACCCTGACCGATGGGCGCCATCTCGTCTCGGACCCTGCATCTCTGGACTATGGCTACACCGAAGGCGTTGAGGAGAACGGGAAACGGGTGGTCTATCGTCTCGATCCGGAGGATGCGCAAACGCTGGCAGCGTTGCGGAGTCTGAATCCCAGCCAGGAGGGCGGCCTCTTGATCTTTGAGATGATGCCGCCGCAACTCCGGCATCTGCGGCAGCGTCCAAACGTGCAGGAGGGACCGAACCTTCGCTCCGTCAAGATTGAGGATCACCCTGAGACGCCCAAGATGCAGGTGACCTTCGAGGAGAGTGAGGGGGTGGAGGTTCAATTCGGCTATCAAGACGAGGATACGGAAGCGGTTGAACCCGTGGACAGGGTCGTCTATGCCAATGACGGACCCTATGCGCGGGTCGGCAAGCGGTTCATTCCCTTGCCCGACGACTTCGAGGATCGCCATCGATCGCTGTTGGAGATTGGACGCTTTTCCGTTGACCTTGACCGTGTCCCCCGCTTCTTCCTCCGAGACCTCGTTTCTTATCAAGATCGCTTCGATGCGGTCTTGGTGGGCGATGCCGCGCTGGTTGAGGTTATCGATGACGCTGACCCCGCAGCCCGGCCTGTGATTGAGCTGGATGCTTCGGTCCCCGGATGGTTGGAGTTTGAGGTGACCTATCAAGCCGGGGGGCGCGTCATCCCTTACGCTCAAATGCGGGAGGCGGGCGAATCCCAAGGCTTCTATCGAGTCGGGGGGGAAACGTGGTTGCAGATTGATCACGAACACATGCAACGCGTCAACGAGGCGCTCGCTGCTATGGGCGCACAGCCAGAGGAAGGCCGGGCGCGTTACCGACTGCCGTCACATCAGTTCGCCGATCTCGAGGCGTTTATCACGGCGATAGGCGGGAGACGGGTCGCATCCGATGCCTATCGAGCGTTTTTGGAGCAGCTCACCGGGTTTGAGGCCCGAGAGACTTTCCACCTGCCGGACGCGATGGAGGCTCAGCTTGACCAGGCTGGGATCGCGCTGCGACCCTACCAACGGTCGGGTATTCATTGGCTGGATTGGCTGAGCCGGCACCAGCTTCACGGCCTCCTGGCTGATGATATGGGGTTAGGGAAGACGATTCAGTCGATCGCGACGCTGGGTTTGGCGTATGAACGTACCCTCGACGCGCCTCATTCACTTGTGTTGGCCCCACGCTCTGTGCTCTTGCACTGGCAGCGGGAGATCCAACGGTGCCTGCCCGATATGCAGGTCTGCCGGTATCACGGCCCGCACCGCCATCCTCGGATGCTCCAGACGGCGCGCCCCACGATTTTCCTGACGACGTACAGCACGGCTGCGAATGACATCGCGCACCTGGTTCAGGTCCCGTTCTTCTACCTGTTGCTGGATGAAGCGACGTATATCAAGAACCCCAGTGCGAAGCGGACCCAGGCTGCCAAGCGGATCAATGCTGCGCACCGGATGGCGTTGAGCGGGACCCCCGTGGAAAATCGACCGGCGGAGTTGTGGTCGCTTTTTGACTTCCTGATGCCGGGGCATCTGGGCCGACACGCGACCTTCGTGCAGGAATTCGAGGATGCGATTCTTGCCGGTCACCAACAGGTCACCCAGCGCCTGGGAGATCGCATTCGCCCGTTCATGATGCGGCGTACCAAGGACGAGGTGGCCAAAGATCTCCCGGATAAGATCCCGATGCGGGAGTTCTGCGAGCTCACCGAGGAACAGCGCCGGCTCTACGGTGGCTTGCAGGATCAGGTGAAGCAAGTGCGCGCTGAACTGATCCGGCGCGGGGACGTCAACTACACGATGTCCATCCTGCCGATCTTACAGAAGCTGAAGCAGATCTGTGATCATCCGGCGATTGTCAATGGGGAGAAGGATCCCTTGACCCATCGATCGGAGAAGTTCGACCGGGTGCTGGACAAGATCGCGACCGTCGTCGAAGGGCATGATCAAGTGGTGGTCTTCAGTCAGTACTTGGGGATGCTGGATCTGATCGAACGCTGGCTTCGTCAGCGGGAGATTGCGTTCATCCGCATTGACGGCAGCACCCGCCACCGGCAGGCGTTGGTCGATCGATTCGACGAGGGGACCATTCCGGTCGCCCTGTGCAGTCTGCGCGCGGCGGGGATGGGGCTCAACTTGCAGTCGGCAAACCACGTGATCCACACCGACCGCTGGTGGAATCCCGCGATTGAGGATCAAGCGACCGACCGGGTGCACCGTATCGGTCAGGAGAAGACGGTGTACGTCTACTACTTCATCATCGAGGGAACCCTTGAGGAGCGGATCGACGCGCTGCTGGAGAAGAAGCGTGAGATCGCTGACGACATCATCGCGGCGTCGACGGATCGGATGGGTGGGTGGACGCGGGACGAGTTGTTGGAGATTTTGCAGCCGCTTGAGGTGTAGTGGTATCCTTGGGGTAGGAGCCGGGATGAATGTGATGGGCAATCGCAACCAGAAAGCCGTAGGGATGCGCACGTATGTCTAGCCGGACCCGAGACCTGCTGCAGCGTTTGGACGCACTGATCCGTAAGGAGGCTCGCCTCCAACGGGAGCAGTTTGAGTCTCAATGGATGCAACCCTTGGGCGATCGCATCCGAGCGGGCAAAGCGCTGGAAGGCCTGCGGGTCACCGGGATCAACGCGCGGACGGGTCGCATGGTGCTGACGTGCGATCGCAACGACTCCAAGTTCCGTGAGGGGGATTACCTCTTTCTCCATCGCGGCAGTCCCTTTTCCGAAGCGAAAATCACGGCGATCCTGGAGATGGACGAGGAGACCACGGTGGAGATCACGCCCAAAGAGGGACCGGTCTTCCGGCTGAAGGATGAGCGTCAGGGCTGGATCGCCGACGAAGGGTATTTTGATCTCAGCGGCTTCTACTTGGATGCGCTTGCCGAGGTCGCGGATCGGCAGACGGGCCGCGAGATCATCCTCCCGCTGATCTTGGGCGAGCTGTCGCCGCAGATCGATATGGCTGCTTACGAGCGGGCGTGGATGGCCGCGGTCGATGCCGGCTTGAACCGGCGTCAGGCGGAGGCCACGGCTTCCGCCTATGCGACGGACCTGGCTCATTTGATCCAGGGGCCGCCCGGTACGGGGAAGACCTATGTGCTGGCGCATATCGCGCAGCTGTTGGCCGGGGAGGGCGCGCGAGTCCTGGTCACCGCCCTGACACATCGGGCCATCAACAATGCGCTGAACAAGGTCACGAAGGTGGCGCCCGATCTTCGCGTCTGCAAGATCGGTCACCCTTCACGGGCAGACGACCTGGCGTGTGAAAACTATGCGAGCTTTGGTCGATCCGGCTTCGGGAGGGTATCGGGCGGCTATGTGATCGGGGCGACGCCCTTTGCCACACGGACGAATCGGTTGGGCGAGGTTGAGTTTGACACCGTGATCTTTGACGAAGCGTCCCAGATCACGCTTCCGCTGGCGATCCTGGGGATGTTACCGGGTAAGCGGTATATCTTCATCGGTGACGATCGGCAGCTTCCCCCGGTCACGGCTGTGCCCCGTGAGCTTGAGTTGGCGCATACCTCGATCTTTGGATACTTGGCGCATCGCGGGTTTAGCACGATGCTCAACGTGACCTACCGGATGAACGATGCGTTGACGGCCTGGCCCAGTCGAAAGTTCTACGACGGAGAGCTGCATCCGGCGGACGGCGTCGGTTCCCGGCGTCTGGCGGTAAACGGACAGATGGGCCGCTGGAACGAGGTCCTGGATCCCGACGAACCCGCCGTCTTTATCGATCTCTTTGGGGGCAATGCGACGGTGCGTAGCAGGCGCGAGGCTGACGTCGTCGTGGACTTGATTCTCGTGCTCCTTCAGGCCGGCGTGCCGGCAAAGGAGATCGGCGTGGTAACACCCTACCGCGCCCAGGGCCGGGAGATCCGTAATCTTCTGCGCCGGGCGCTGCCCGATCGTCAGCGGCGACGGAGAATTGTCGTCGATACCGTCGAGCGGATGCAGGGACAGGAACGGGAGGTGGTATTGTTCTCGATGACCACCGCCAGCCCGCACTTTGCTGCCTGGCTGGCCGATTTCTACTTCCAGCCCCAGCGGCTGAACGTCACCATCACCCGACCCCGAACCAAGCTGATCATCGTGGGGAGCAGTTCTGTGCTGCGGGCTGATCCGGACGGCCCTGAGCAGATGCGGGCGATGGCGCTTTTCCAAGATCTCCTGAAGGGCTGTACGTCGTGTGCGGTGCCGTGGTTGAGGTGAGATAGGTCAAGATGGCGCAAATCATACCGGAGCAGCCGGTGGGTAGCGTGAATCCTGAGGTAGCCCGCGTCTTTCATATGCTGAAAGGGATGCCGGAAGACTGGCGGGTCTGGTTTCATATTGCCCCATGGGAACCTGAGGCCCCAGACTTTCTGCTCGTCGTGCCTGACCGTGGCGCGCTGGTGCTCAAGGTGAGTCGGGCAACCCCCGAGCACGCGCAGCAAGCCCCCCAACTGCAGCTGCTGGCCTTTGAGCAGGAGACGGCTGTGCCGGGCGAAGCCGAGGAGCAGAGCCTCGGCGCCTTTCTGCGATCGGTGACGGGAGAAGGCGTCCCTTTGGAACGGATTGAGGGCGCCGTGATCTTTCCCAATCTTCGCCACCGCGATCTTGAGGCGATTCAAAAATCGGGATCCGCGCCACGATATGTGTGGCTGGATAGGACGTGGAGGGATAGAGGCCCCTCCGCTTGGGAAGACCTGATGCCAGAGCGTGCCTTGGATCCGGAAAGTCTTCACGTACTTCGGACCCAGTTCACACCGGAGACGGTTGTGCCGGCTTCCTTTGTGGCGCAGACACATCCCAGCCAACGTCGTCATCAGGTCGACGCCGCATTGGGAAACTACCTGCTTGACTATGACCAGGAAGCGATTTTGAAGACCGATCTGGATCTGGAACAGGCCGGTGAGCAGCTCTCCAAAGCGTTTCGCATCCAGGTGATCAATGGCGTTGCGGGAAGCGGCAAGACCCTGATCCTTCTCTATCGTCTGCGGCTTCTGCAAACGATGTTCCCCCGCAAGTCCTATCAGGTTCTTACCCATAACCGCCCCTTGATCCGTGAGATGCAGGTGCGCTATGATCAACTTCACGACGATGTGGGCCATGGAGTAGGCTGGAATACCTTTATGCAGTGGTGCTATCGTCATTGGCCTTCCTCCGAACCTTTCAATCCGATCTCCACCCGGAAGCGGCAGACGTTAGTCCGGGAGGTGTGGACTGAGTATCTCGGGGAAAGTGGGATTTCGCAACCCCGGTTCGAGAGCGAACTTGGCTGGGTCAAGGACCTCGGAATCGCGCAACACGAGGCGTATATGGAGGTCAGCCGCCGGGGACGAGGATTCCGCCTGAGTCAGAACCAGCGCGAGCTTATGTTTGAAGCGATACGCGCCTACCAACAGCATCTCCGCCGGCGAGATAGTATGGATTGGTGGGACGTGCCACGACGGTATTGGCACTGGATTGAGCAAGGTCGGGTTGATCCTCCCCGCTATGACGTGGTGCTGGTCGACGAGGCTCAGTTTTTCGCACCGGTATGGTTTGACATCGTTCGGGAGATGGTCCGCCCTGAGATGGGGTATCTCTTCCTGGCTGCTGATCCGACCCAGGGTTTTCTGCGCCGGGGGCGATCCTGGAAGTCTATGGCTGGGTTGGAGGTTCGCGGGCGCTCCCACGTGCTGCGCCGTAGTTACCGGACCACGCGGGCCATTCTCGCGATGGCGGTGGCGTTCTACCGCAAGCGGCTGCCCGGTGAGGATCCTGATGTGCTCTCTCCCGATCTGGATGGGATGCGGAAGGGACGCACGCCGATCTTGTTGAATCTCGAAGCGCCCCAGGATGAACGGTTGCGCGTTGTCAGGGAGATCACCCAGGCGGTGGAGCGTGGGCTTCCCTTACGCCACATCTTGATCCTGCATGCGTCCGGCGCAGGGGCTCAGGCCTTGATGGAGGCGCTGAACACGCAGCTTGGAGAGGGCAGCGCCCGCGACCCGAAATATGAACTGCCCGGCGACTTCATCCGTGTGACGACGCTCAACGCGGGTACCGGCCTGGAGAGCCCGGTCGTCTTTGTGACCGGGCTGCATACCTTGCTTGAGCGGGAAGACAGCCTCCGGCTGAGTGATGAGGATCGCGACGAGTTGATGGAACACAATACCCGCAAGCTCTATATGGCGTTTACGCGGGCCGGCCAGCGGTTGGTATTGACGTGTGCTGGGGACGTCAACCCCTCGTTTGCAGCATTGGCAAAGTACGGACTGTTGGAGACGGAGGCTTGAGCATTGTGATTTTGGAGGTCGTGCGGTAGACTTCCCTCTATGAAAGCCCATCGACACGCGCGCATCCGAACGGAGGCCCGATGACCGTCACCCTCTATCTCGCACCCGCCGCAGCGGGGAAGACCGCCTACCTGGTCGCCGAAGCCCGCCGGCTGGCCCAGAACCTGACCCATACCCCGCGCGTCGTCGTCCCGACCCGCCTGCAGGCCCGGGCCTGGCGCCGGCGTCTGGCGGAGGCCGGCGGCGCCCTGGGCGTCCGCGTGGGCACCTTCGACGACCTGTGGCGCGAGATCCTGCAGACGAGCGGTCACGTCGTCACCCACCTGACCGATCCGGTGCAGTTCCGCCTGCTGCGGGCCCTGCTCGACGACGCTTCGCTGACCCACTACGCCGCCCTGCGCACCGCGCCCGGCTTCGTCCAGGTGCTCCGCGACCTGATCGCCGAGTTGAAGGCCGGCGGCATCTTCCCCGAGGATCTCACGGCGGCGGTGGACGCGATGGGCGGCGAACCCCGCCTGGCCGAGCTGGCGGCGCTCTACGCCGCCTACCAGCAGCGGTTGCAGGCCGAGGGCTGGGCCGACTACGCCGGGATCGGGTGGCTGGCGGCGGAGGCCCTGCAGGCCGACCCGCATCTCGCGGCGGACTGGGACGCGCTGCTGGTGGACGGCTTCGACGACCTGACCACGGTCCAGCTCCAGGTGCTGCAAGAGCTAGCGGCCCGCGTCGAGACCGTGATCCTCACCCTGACTGGGACCGGGGACGACGGCGAGCGCGATCTGGTTCACCAGCGCTTCAACCGCACCCGCCGGCGCCTGGAGGCGGCCCTGGGAGTGGAGGGCCGGCCCCTGCCGGCGGCGGCCGGCATCACACCGCCCGCTGCGCCCCTGCGCCACCTGGAACGGGCGCTCTTCGCGGGGGACCACCTGCGTCAGCCCGCAGGCGGCGCGGTCGCCCTGATCGCCGCGCCGGACCGCGAGGCGGAGGTGCGGGCC
>DAOTTS010000219.1:0-39966 GCA_034437735.1 Anaerolineae bacterium | reverse complement strand
CTTGAAGTCCCGCATCACGTCGGATAGGGTATGCGGTGGCAGAAAACGAGCGATGAGATGGAGATGGTTGGGCATGATCACGAAGGCGTGGACTTGAATCCACCGCTGTTTGCGTATATAGGTGAGACTGTCGGCGATGATCTGCTTGTTGGGCTCGCGTCGGAAGATTTGGGCGTGATTTACGGCGTTGGTTGTGATGAAGTAGAGGTAAGCCGGGTCAAATTCGGGCTTGACGGGCATAGGTTCCTCCTTCGTGTTGAGGTTGGTTATAGTGCAGACGGGCGGGATTGCAAATCCCTTCGGAGCGTGGGAAGATCGGTCGCGGTGCACGAGACAAAGCTCCGAGTGGATCTGCGATCCACGGGCTTTGTGCGGCTGAGTCGGGATTGCAAATCCCTCCGGAGCATTGGGTGTGGAACGTTGGGAGCGCGGAGCGTGGGAAGATCGGTCGCGGTGGAGGAGACAACGCTCCGAGTGGATCTGTGATCCACGGGCTTTGTGCGGCTAAGCCGGGATTACAAATCCCTCCGGAGCGTTGGGTGTGGAACGTTGGGAGCGCGGAGCGTGGGAAGATTGGTCGCGGTGGAGGAGACAACGCTCCGAGTGGATCTGCGATCCATGGGCTTTCTGCGGCTGAGTCGGGATGGCAAATCCCTCCGGAGCATTGGGTGTGGAACGTTGGGATCGCGGAGCGATAGCGGCGGGACCGCTTACCCTCGGTCGTTCAGCACCACCGCCGGGCGGAGGGACGTCGGACCCCAGGCCGTGCTCAGGGCTGCCAGCAGCGTCAAGCCCACCGCCGACCCGACGATCACCAGGCCGGCGCCGGGTCCGATCGTCAACACACCTTCCATTTTCTGAGGGGACAGGGGAGCGCTGGCGTAGCCGCCCTCCCGCCCGTTGAGATGATCGACCCATCGTCCGTCCAACAGGTAGAGTTCTCGCTCGGCGAGCTGCGCGACCGCCGGGTCGTGGGTCACCATCACGATGGTGAGATCCAGCGCCTCCCGCAGCTCGCCGATGAGGTCGAGTATGGACTCACGTAAAGCGGCACCTCGACGTTCTCCCGGGCCGTCAGGGTCGGGATCAGGTGGAACGACTGGAAGACGATGCCGATGGTGCGGTTCCGAAGGCGGGCTAACTTGACCTCGGGCATGTGCGTTACGTCCACGCCGTCGAGCACCAGCCGTCCGCCGGTCGGACTGTCGATCCCGGCTAGCAGCCCCAGCAGCGTTGACTTGCCGGATCCTGAGGGGCCGGTCAGGGCGACCCACTCGCCGCGCCGGACGTCAAAGGAGAGCCCTTTGAGGATGGGCAGGTCGCGGTCCCCGAGCGGCAGAGTGCGCGTCAGGTGCTCTGCGTGAATGATGGTGGATGATGCGTCAAACATAGGTTGCTCCTCTCTTGATTTGGGTTTCTGTCACTCCATCGTGGGACAGTATAAGGGGTGAATGTCGTGACAGGATCCGGGGTTTGTCGCAAAAGTGTCGCACCGTTCTTCACCGGACAAACGCTTCCCCTCGCTCCGATGTTGACAGGTGGGGAGGGTTCGGTAGCATAGAGAGGCGGACGTGTGACACCGCGCCAAAATGACCATACGCTGAAGGGGGAGAGGATGCATAACGCACTTAGACAGTGGGCCATGGGCCCCATACAGGGAGAGATTGCCAAGGTGGTGCCGGAGTACCTGCGCCGACACGGCAGCTTCGAGACGGCTGCGCACTGCGCGTCCGTCGCTGCCGTCGCCTGGTGGTTGGCCGGCGAGGTCGGCGACGCGGTGAAGGTCTCCCAGCAGGACGCGGAGACGGCGGGGTGGCTCCACGACGTCAGCGCGGTGATCCCCGTGCCGGCCCGGCTGCCCACGGCCGAGGCGATGGGGATGGAGATCGTGCCGGCCGAGCGCAAGGCACCGATGTTGCTCCACCAGCGGCTCTCGGCGGTGATGGCGCGGGACATCTTCGGCGTGACCGACGACGCTATACTGAACGCGATCCGCTGCCACACGACGCTCCGGGCCGGCGCCACGGCGCTGGATAAGGTGGTCTTTCTGGCGGATAAGATCTCGTGGGATCAGGAGGGCGAGCCGCCGTACCTGGCGACGCTCAAGGCGGAGCTGGCCGAGGACGGGCTCGACGCCGGCGTGCGGGTCTACCTGCGCTTTCTGTGGGACCGCCGCGACGGCATGGCGGCGATCCACCCGTGGTTTGAGGCGGCGTACAAGGATCTGATGGACTGATTAGTGCTGGACGACAGACGACGGACGATTGACGACGGACGCCGGATGTCTGGATCCGGTATCCTATTCTCAGGAGATTCCAGAGGGTGACGAGGTGCGATGCACTCCCGTGCCCAACCATCAATCATCAACAGCGTTGAAGAACGAAAAAAGCTTACGAACCCCTTCAAGGTTCAAGTGCGTTGCACCGGGTTTCGACCATAAGCCTCAAATCATCGCTGAAATCATCATAAGGTAAAAACGGTCGTTGCTCTGAGTTGAATATCCTGAGATAGAGATACAGTACCGATGTCTGTGAGCTATTGAGAAGGAGATGGGGTGGGATGTCAGACTACCGGGTGGTGGTGTTGGTTTCGGCGGGGTCGGAGTGGCGGGCGGTGCGGGCGCGGTACCCGGCGGTGCCGGTGGATACGTCGCCCTATGGAGATTGGTTGGCGACGACGGTGGCTGCCGGAGATGACGCCGCGCACGTGACGTTGATGCACGGCGGGTGGGGGAAGATCGCGGCCGCGGCCTCGGCGCAGTACGCCCTCGACCGGTGGCAGCCGGACCTGGTGGTCAACCTGGGCACCTGCGGCGGGTTCGCGGGCGCCGTCGCGCGCGACGCCATCATCCTGGCGACCGGCACCCGGGTCTATGATATCGTCGAGCAGATGGGCGATCCGGACGCGGCCTTGGCCCATTATGCCGTCGACCTCGACCTCTCCTGGCTTGAGCCGCCGTACCCGCAGCCGGTGCAACCCGGCCTGCTTCTCTCCGGCGACCGCGATCTGATGCCCGAGGATCTGCCGGATCTTCGAGCCCGCTACGACGCCGTCGCCGGCGATTGGGAGTCGGGCGCTATCGCGTATGTGGCGGCCCGGAACGGCGTCCGCTGCCTGATCCTGCGTGGGGTGACCGACCTGGTCGGGCCCGAGGGCGGCGAGGCCTACGACGGCACCGTCAGCTTCTTCCGCGAGCGCGCGCCGGTGATCATGGGCCGGCTGCTCGACCATCTCCCCGCCTGGCTGGCGCGTGCGAAGTCATAATTGAAATGGGCAGCCTTCCGGGCGCTGCTCCCTAGGACCCCGACGTTCATACCCTTTGATACAAGGAGATATGTTCCAATGCCTACCCAATTGTACGCTGATGAGTTTCAACCCCGATCGGAGCTCGTCGTGCCGACGCACGAGGTGTTGCGCGCGAAGTTTCCGGCTATCGATGCTCACAATCATCTGCCTATGGCTGCTGCCCAGCAGTCGAACGATCGTGATCTGGATCGACTGACACGGGAAATGGATACGCTCAACGTCCGGATGATCGTCAATCTCAGCGGCGGCTCTGGGGACGTTTTGCGGGAGAATCTGGATGCGTTGGACCACGCCTATCCCAAACGCTTCAGGACGTTCTGTAACCTGGACTGGACCGGTTTTGGTGAAGAGGGATGGGTCGATGCGACGGTGGCGCAGCTGGAAGCCGATATCCGCGCCGGAGCGAGTGGCCTCAAGATCTTCAAGTCTCTGGGACTGCGGGTGCGTGACGCGCAGGGCGAGCTGGTGATGCCCGACGACCGTCGGCTGGCCCCTATCTGGGAGACCGTGGCGGATTGTGAGGTGCCGATCCTGATTCATACCGCCGATCCGGTGGCCTTCTTCCGTCCGTTGGACCGCTTCAACGAGCGTTGGGATCAGCTGCATCGCCGGCCTGAGTGGCATTTCTACAGACCGGCGTTCCCGTCCTTCGAGGTGTTGATCCGGGCGCTTTATCACCTGATCGAGACCCATCCCCGGACGACCTTTATCACGGCTCACGTGGGATGCTACCCGGAGAACCTCGGCTTCGTCTCTCAGATGATGGACCGCTACCCGAATTTGTACACGGATATCTCGGCCCGCATCGCGGAATTGGGGCGGGCGCCCTACAGCGCGCGGGACTGGTTCCTCACCCATGCGGATCGGATCCTGTTTGGCACGGATAACACGCCGCGCCCTCGTATGTACCGGACGTACTTCCGCTTTCTGGAGACGGCCGATGAGTATTTCTCCTACCGGCCCGACGCTGAGATTCCACCCACGGGCCGTTGGCAGATCTATGGGCTCTATCTGCCCGACGAGGTGCTGAAGAAGGTGTATTATGACAATGCGGCGCGGCTCCTCAACCTCGATTAGGGGTGGGGGCCGGCACGGATAGGGCTGTTTTTTTGAATGGATGGTGCGTGTGACGACCGAGGAAAGGATAGGATCTTATGCCGACCCCTGCTGACACCCGACCGAATGTCCTGTTGATCATGCCGGACCAGATGCGCGGGGACTGCCTCTCGCTGACCGGGCATCCGGCGGTGCTGACCCCGAACTTCGATGAGATCGGCGCGCAGGGCGCGCACTTTACGCGGGCTTACACCACCTGTGCTTCGTGCATCCCTGCCCGGCGGTCCCTGCTGACCGGGCAGTTTCCCGCGACTAACGGGATGGTCGGTTACAAGGACGGCTATTCCATCCCCGGGAAGACGCTGATGCACCATCTGCGCAACGCGGGCTACGAGACCGCCATCGCAGGGCGCACGATGCACCAATCGCCCTATGAGGAGCCTTACGGCTTCGAGCACCGCGTGTTGGGCTCCACCTACATCCCGGATGACGATTACGCCCGCATGCTCGATCACCGCAGGCCGGATCTCGGCGGCATCCGGGGGTTGGGGCTCTCATTCAACGGCTGGCAGGCCCGCTCGTGGCCCCTGGAGGACGTCCTGCACCCGACCCACTGGGCGGTCACCCAGGCCCGGCGGATGCTCGATCACCACGATGGGGTGGATCCCTTGATGATGGTCGCCTCCTTTTACGCGCCGCATCCCCCGCTCGTCCCTCCGGCGTTCTATATGGATCGCTATCTTCGCATGGACCTGCCCGATCCAGCGATCGGCGAGTGGGCGTCCCCACCGCCGGATGGAGGGCGGGGCGCGCCGGTCGAGGCGCACCGCACCGTGCTCCGGGGCGAGGCGCTGCGCAGCGCCCAGGCCGGGTACTTCGGGTTGATCAATCACATCGACGACCAACTTACCTGGCTGCTGGCGGAGTTCCGGGCCAAGAGCCGGGCGATGGACCGCCCGTGGGTGGTCATCGTCACCTCCGACCACGGGGAGATGCTGGGCGACCACTACTACTTCCGCAAGTGCGAGCCGTACGAGGGCGCCTCCCGCATCCCGTTCCTGATCCGGGGTTCGGAGGGACTGGATTTCGCGTCCGGGGTGACGTGCGATCGCCCGGTCGCGTTGGAGGATCTGATGCCCACGCTGCTCGAGCTGGCGGACGTGGCGATCCCCGACGACGTGGACGGCGTCAGCCTGGTCCCGGTGCTCCGAGGGGAGGATCGGGAGATCCGCCCGTACCTGCACGGGGAGCACGCGCCATGCTACAGCCAGGCCCAAGCGTACCACTTCCTGACCGACGGCGCGATGAAGTACGTCTGGCGTCCGCACGACGGATCCGAGCAGCTCTTCGACCTGGTCGACGATCCGCAGGAACGGATCGACCTGGCGGCCCGGGGGGATCGCGCGTCGGCGCTGGCGTCGTGGCGCGCCCGGCTGGTGGACGTTCTCCGCGACCGCCCCGAGGGGTTCGTCGACGACGGCGACCTGGTCGCCGGTCGCCCCTACGCGCCCGTCCTGCCCCACTTGCAGGAGTAGCACCAGTCCCCGGCACCGCCCGAAGTGCAGGGCGGTGCCGGGGACTGGTGCGGCGTGCCGGGGACGGGTTCGGGACTCACTCAGCGGGCTTCACGACGATGCGGAAGCCGCCGTAGTCGAGATAACGGTAGTTCGGGTCGAAACCGAAGCGATAGGCGCAGCGCACGTACGCCCGCAGCGTCGAGAACGCACCGCCGCGCAGTACCCAGCCGCCGCCGGCTTCGGGATCCTCGCGCCCGTCGTCGGGATTGTAGGGGTAGTCCCGGTACAAACTCCGCGTCCACTCCCACACGTTGCCCGCCATATCCGCGCATCCGTACGGGCTGTCGCCCTGCGGGGAGTACGTGCCCGCCGGGGTCGTGCCGCCGTACCGGTGACCGGCGTTGCAGAGCGCTGCGTTGGGCGGTTGATCACCCCACGGGTAGATCCGACCGCTGGGTCCCCGCGCCGCCTTTTCCCACTCGGCCTCACTCGGCAGCGTCACCGTCCAGCCCGTGTGCTCGCTCAACCACCGACAGTAGGCCCGCGCTTCGAGCCAGGAGACGAGACGCATTGGGTGGGTGTCCGGCCCGCTCAGCCGGTGTCCCACCCCCGCCCGCCCGGTCTCCATCAGGAAGATCCGGAACTGGGCCACCGTCACCGGATAGCGCCCGATCCAGTAGCCGGGCAGGGTGACCGGGTGCTTGGGCAGTTCGTCGCTGTACGCCTGTGGATCCTCCTCCCGGTCGCTGCCCATCAGGAACGGCCCCGGTGGAATCCAGACCACGGCGATGCCCAGGATCTCCGTGAGGTAGGCCAGGCCCGCGCGGTGCAGGGGATCGTCCGGCTGCCGGGCCAAAGCCAGCGCCCGCGTGCGCACGTCCTCGCCCATGGCGACCAGGACCTGCACCGCCAGCCCGGCGACCTCCGAATCGAGATCTGCGGCTGCTTGGAACAGGGCCTCGATCCGCTGTCCGTCGCGGGCGTGCGTCAGGGTCGAGACCGCCCGCCGCCGGTCGATCACCCGATCCGACTTCAGGAATCCCACGGCACGCGACGTCATCGCCTGCCGCGTCTCCTCGGTGATCTCGCCACGTCCTTCCTCCGCGCACTGCCAGGCCAACTTCGGGTTGACCCGCATCACGTCCCGAACCAGCCGGTCGGCATCGTCCAGGAGCCCTGCCAACTGGAGGAAGGGCTCCCGCCACGCCTCGTCGGCGGCTAACGCCACCAGGCCGGCCCGCTTGCCCAGGAGGAGCCAGCGCGCCTTCCGCTTCAGCCGCTCCCAGCCGTTCATCGCCCATTCTTTCGTGGCTTTGGCCTGCAGGGCCAAGGCGGCGAAATGCGCCTGGACCATCGCGTGGGGAGCGAACCGCACCTCATCCTCACCGGTCAGCAGACCCTGCCGGATGCTGGCCTCGAGGATTGCGTTGGCCAGAGCACTGTCCCCACCCAACTGCCGAGACGCGGCACGGACCGCTTCGTCGCAGGCGCAGCGCCGCCGCTCGCCCATCGCGCAGGCCAGGTCGGTCAGGGCCCGCCGCTTCAGCCGTTCCGGGATCTCCACGTCGGCCCGGTGCTCGGTGGGAACTCGGAACCGCCGTGAGACAAAGCGGTCGTAGAGCGCGCCGAGGGTCTGTGGGATCGATTCCCCGGCTTCGCCCGCCTCCTCGATCAGTCGCAGGGTCAGAGGCGTCCGCGACATCCGCCGCTGTCGCGCATCCAGCGCGTTGTGCAGGGCCACGCCCGGCCTTCCGAGATGTGCAGCCAGGGTGGTGCGCACCTGCTCGTTGCTGAGGGGCTGGATGACGAGGATCCGGTCCATCGCATCCCGCAGCCGTCGCCACCCCAGGTCTTGAGGGCAGCTGGTGACGATCACCGGGTGGCGGGGATAGGTCTCAATCCACTGCGCCAGTGCCTCGATCAGGGGACTTCGATGCGTGGGATCCACCTCATCAATGCCGTCGGCCAGGACAAAGATACGGACGTGCTTGTCCTGAAGGAACGCGTGCAGCGCAGCGTCATCCGGAATCGTCAGATGGCCGGTCGCCTGGAGTAAGTCCCGGACCCACGGGGCCAGCGGGCCGCCGTCGTAGTGGACGATCTCCAGGAGCACGGGGATCACCGACTCCGAGGCGCCGCACAGTTCCCACGCCAGCCGCTCCATCGCGACCGTTTTGCCCGCGCCGGGCCCGCCCAGCACGAGGATGCGGTCCGCTTGATGCAGTGCCGGGAGGAGCGGCTCGTGGGCGCCCATCCGCCCGGTGTGGTAGGGTGAGGTCTCCATCGGCAGCGGCGCCGCTTCCCGCTGGAGGTAGCCGGACACACCACCCCAGTGGCGTGTCCGGATGTCGAGTGCCTCGGAGAGCGCGATACGGTGCGCGGTGATGGCTTCGCGGGTGGGCAGGGGGCTCGGCGTGTCGCCGTCCCCCTGGTCTGGCGTCAGGTCCTGGTCATGGTCTGCTTTCACGTCAATGCCTTTTCGCTCCGGCCTACGGTGGTGGGATGGTCGTTCTTTTCGGCTGGTCGCAGTTTTTTCTGTGACTTGGCCGATTCTCCTGCCATGATCTATGGGATTTCCCAGTTGTCAAATGGCGTGTCAATCCCCGGCATTGTTTTTCAGTCCCCGGCACCGCCCGCACTTCGGGCGGTGCCGGGGACTGAAAAACCGCACTAGCGCAGGACCAGCGGCAGGTAGAGGCGCTGTGTCAGATCGACGGGCCGGAGCCGGCGGACGAGCAGCGAGACGTCATCAAGGATCATCCCCGTGTGCCCGTTCTGACCGTCGTTGACGACCCCAACGTGCAGGGTCAGCGACTGCCCGGCGCGGTCCGAGAGGTCGAACGTGCGCGAGAGCCAGTGGTCGGCATCCACCAGCTCCCGGAAGAGAAAGTCGCCGGTCTCCAGGATCATCGCATACTGGAGATCCCCGGTCGCCGCTGCCGAGTTGGCGGTCGGCCCCGGTAGGTCTGTGAACGCCATCTGGGTGGCGGAGATCGTCTCCTCCGTGGTGGGGAGATAATGGAAGCGCAGCGTCGCCGTCAGGGCGTCGCGCGGCAGGGTCAGGGTCTGCCGGACCGAGGAGTACGCCGTCGCGGTGGGCGTCGTGCTGCCGGGGCCCACGCCGATTCGCGCGGCCCGGTCGCCTGAATGGGTGATCGCTTCCGTCACCGCGGCCGGCAGCGGGGTGTGAGGAAACGTCCAGCCGCCGTCGGCCTCAAAGCCTCCGTTGAGGAGGGTCTCCTCCCAATCGGTCGTGTACTGCCAGACGCCGGCGTCCGTTGCAACCGAGACGCAGCCGTACCCGTGGGCTACGACGTCGTGAAGGTGACGCACCCCCGGCGGCGCGCCGACTGCAACCCAATGGACGCCGCCGTCCGACGATCGGAAGAGCCGGTCCCGCGAGATGAGGAAAGCCGTGCGGTCCGCTGCGAAGTGCGGCGAGAAGGCGACGGCGATCAGCGGGGTGGTGTCGGAGAAGGTCAGCGTGGCCGTCAACCAGGTCGCCCCCGCGTCCTCGGAGCGGAAGACGGTGTAGTGGTATCTGATGTCGCCGGATTCCCGCCCGGATCCGGCGGCCAACAGCGTCCGATCCTGCCGGAAATGGGGGGACTGCGCGATGTCGTGGATCTCCGCGTTGGGCGCGGGCAGCGTCGTCGAGACCCACTGGGTCGCGCCGGGATCGAGCCGCCAGAACCCATGACCCGCCGCCCAGAGCGTCGGGTCCGACGGATAGTCCGGCGCGAGCAGCACGTAGCGCGCGGGACCGGTGACCCCATCGGGCCACGTACCGACCGGCTCCCAGTTGGCGCCCAACCCCTGATACGTGGAGCGGAGGACGTGACCGCGCCCGGTCACGAAAATCGTCCCGTCCTGGGCGTAGTGGGGCGAGTAGGCCCAGTGACCGCCCGGAATGTCCAGGGAATTCAGTATGCCCCACGTCTGTCCGGCGTCGTCGGACCGGTAGAGGCCCAGGCCTGCACCCGCTGCCACGGAGGCGAAGATCCGGGGACTCGCCGGATAGGTCGGCGCGGCGGCGACGTCGACGAAGGTCTTGCCGTATAGGTCGGCCGGCTCCCAGTGCCCGCCGGCGTCGGAACTCTGGAAGAGACCCTGCCGGTCCGTGCCGGCAAAGAGCCGCTGTCCGCCCTGCGCCCCGGTGAGCATGGCGACGTCCAGCGGTTTGAAACCGTGGCGCGCGTAGGTCGCGCCGCCGTCCTCCGTGCGGTAGACGCCCGCCGGCGTGCCGACCAGCAGCGTGGGATCCGCCGGCCAGTCGGGCGAGATCGCCAACGCGTCCACCCAGGGGCCGGGATAGGCGGATTCCAGCGCCCACGTGGCGCCGCCGTCCGACGAACGGAAGAGCCCGCCGTGGCATCCGGCGAAGACCGTCGTGTCGGTGACGTAGGCCGGGGAGACGACCAGCGCGTTGATCGTCGAGGCCGTCATCGCGACAGTCCGGGTGATCCACGTCGTCCCGGCGTCGTAGGAGACGTAGAGCAATCCGTCGAAGCCGCCGGTGAAGAGGGTTGGGTTGGTGGCGAAGTCGGGGGAGACGGCGATCGTCCAGGCGCTCTCGGTCAGCACCCGGGTCCAGGTGATCCCGCCGTTGGTCGTGCGCCAGAGGCCATCGCCACCCACAAAGGCCGTGCGGTCGTGGGCAAAGTCCGGCGAGTAGGCCAGGGCGCGGCCGAAGCCCAGTTGGCTCTGCGCCGTCCAGGTCACGCCCCTGTTCTCGCTGAGGAAGAGCCGGTTGCCGCTCAACGCCATCACGTGACCGCTGGTGGCGTAGTCCGGGGCCACCGCGACGGCGGAGACGCCGGAGAGCAGACTGCCCACGCCCTCCGCTCGGCCCCACGTCGCGCCGGCGTCGGTGGATTTGAAGAGCCAGTTGCTGGTGCCGGCGAAGACGGTTTGGTCGGCGCCGAAGGCCGGGGAGACCGCCAGCGCATCCACGCCGGTGATTTGGGTGTCGGTCGCCTGGGTGGTCGTGGCAAGCGTCCAGCCCCGTCCCCCGTCGGTCGATTTGAAGAGTCCCAAGCCCGTCTTGATCTGGCGGATGTAATACGAATTACCCCCGAAGGCCACGCCGTCGGCGGCAAACTCGGGGGAGACGGCCAGCGCGTCGGCACCGCCGCCCTCGGGGCCGAGCGCGGTCCAGGTGCCCGGTTCCACGCTGGACTGCGCGCGAACCCCGGTTCCCTGGATCAGCAGCGCTGCACCCAACCCCAGAAGCACTGCGACACATAACGCGAACCCTCGCCGTTTCATCATAACCTCCCGCTGTCTCGTCGGATCCTCGGACCTCGGTGAAGGGCGCGGTGATGGGCGTCCGCGAAAGCTCGACTACCCATCTTTATTATAACATGGCCCCGGGCATTCCGACGTTCCGCCCTGAATATGTAACGTTATCGTTATGCTGCGGGATTACTGATCCGAACCTACGAAACTGAACCGATTTGGGCATTCCATGGGGATGTTAGAAGCTGCATGAAGGACGCTTGGATCGGAGCGATGACGTTCCAACTGTAACCATCTTGGCGACGATCAGTCGGCTTCGACGCTTTTCTCTTTTGCCTCTTCGCGTTGCCTATGATCCGCTAGGTCCTCAGGGTTTTTCTTTAGACCTCTGAGCAAAGGCATATCATACAGACTGCTTTTGGATACGACGGGCGTAGGCTCAACGCTATCAAGATTTTCTTGCTTTGGGGGGCGGGTCCGTCCTCCATCGTCAGGAAGTGGCTCTTCGTCTTCTGGATTTTCCCACAGTAAACCTGGACGTGGTATGCTATAGTAAGCCTCTTCTGATTCGGGTGAATAAGAGGTCCCATCGGAATCATTCTGAGCATGAAACCGCCCGACAGATCCCTTCAGGTATTCTTCCTCCATATCTGCACATATCCACCGCCGGTTAAGGTCTTCTGCAACTTTGCCGGTGATACAGCTTCCGCCGAAGGGGTCGACAACTAGGTCGTCAATTTCTGTAAGCATACGGACAAAGTATTCGGGCAGGCCTGAAGGATAGCGAGCTGGATGGGGTTTGATGCCGTGCTCTTTACAGTAGTTGAGGTAGAAGCTATTGCTCTCTGTATTTGCGAGAGCTATTAGATTTGGCGGGATCGCGCCTCTATTGCGGACTCTGAACTTTTCGCTGATGTTATGTCCTGACGGACGTTTTTTAGCTCTGTATCCGTTCTGGAGTAGTTCTTCCATACTATCGCTATATGGCTGAAGAACCCGCCTGTTGCTGGCCTTAGGATAAGGCGTAGGAGATAGCCACCATAAACAATTCACGGCATCTTTCACTCGAATGCGTCGGATGGTAACCCATTCAGCGGGTGTGGGGAGCTTTGAAGGATTCCACCAATAGAACTCCTGGGCAAGATGAAAACCTACCGCTTCACAAAGCATAATAAGGAGTTTGAAGTGATAAAGGCTTCGCGTTGGTTGCCCCTTGACCCATGCTCCGCCGATATCGATGACTAAGCTGCCATCGTCTTTTAGCAGTTCTTTGAAGAGCTCACCGAATGGCTTAAACCATTCGACGTATTCATCGGAGTCCACGTTCCCATATTCCTTCTTTCTTACGAGTCCAAAGGGGGGGCTTGTCATAATCAGCGCGACCGACTTAGGTTCAACGTGCGCCCTTAGTACTTCAAGAGAATCGCCTAGCAGCATTTTCCCTTTTTCGGTCTCGAAATATACGGTCATCGTTTACTCCAATTCTAACTTCTTCAGCCGCATCGCGTTCTTGGCCTCACGCCTGAGTACATCAATGATAGTCGGTGGTGCTTCGGATATCCTATCGATATCCTCTTTGTCGATCAGGATAATCGCTAAATTCGAGTCCTTCATCACCGTTTGAGCATATCGACGGGCTTCCGGTCCTATTGCGCCGGTACTCACTATGACAATAGCATTGCTCTTCAGCATATGAGTCAACCCCACTTCTTTGGCGACGTCATCCAATCTCACCTGTGGAGTATTCTTGCATTGTAGTTGCCATCTTGTGAAGACCAATCGCGTTGAATCGAAAATAAGATCGACTTCAGCACCTCCGGTTTGTGCGCCTCTTAATCTTGTTGCGACATATCTGAGATCGATAAGCCGCATAAGCTTGAAAGCCAACGCTTCCAATGCTAAGCCTTTGATGTGTGTGCTTGGGTGCCCTATCTCGTCAATGATCTCAACTAACGGCTTGCGCAACAAGGGACGCAGATCAGGGTGTAGTATTTCCTCATACTGCGTGAGGATGGGGACGACGATTTCCTTCCTGAATTTATCTGTCGGGATCACTTCAAAAGGCTTCGCACCTCTGCCCGGTCTCTTTGTCCCTCTTGTCAGGTTGATATAGCCAGCTTCTTGGAGTGGATAGAGGACCGTTTTGGGAAGCGCTTTTTCGTTAAATTGGGTACCGTATGTGGCTCTGGCGAGTTTCTCGATATCGTTAGAGTAATGTGGGCCCCGCTCTCCAACGTTAGCAAGGGTTTTTAGAAAATTCTTCGTTCCATCAAGGCTTGTCGAAGAGTTAGCAGCGTGACCTTTTCTCCTGCATATCGCATATCTTGAACACACTGGACCAGATTGAGCCCGCTCAGATGCAGCAGAATGTGTTTTGCCAGCTCTTCGTAAAGGCGTTCTGTATTCTGACGAAGGCTATACAGAAAATTGCCTACATCGGTGAGTGCCAATTCTCGATCTAGGATGAGGTAGTTCTGCAACGAGAGCCTCAAGTTCATGGCTAATGTTTCTTTGTTCTGCTCGCTGGTTTCTCTCTCGTCGAAATATGTCATCTGGAAGGCATTTTCCATGGCTTCCTTATCAGCTTCGTGAGATTTAGCGATTTCTAACACCTCTGGCAGGTTAATGGTTGCAGGTGATAATTCGCTGCCGAAGGGTAAATCGCTTTTTCTTCTGGGCATCATTAAGCCTTTCGTAGCGTGTGGCGTGTATATCTTCTGGATAAGGGGCTAAGTAGAACATTTATGCTTATCTACACTCTACCAGAACTTGAGGATCGAGCAACCTTGATGACTCAATTCTGCCGATACCCTATGAGCGCGCCGAACAGCAGGCTGCCAAGCGCGCCCCCGGAGAGCGTACTGAGGATGAGCAGGGCGACGGCTGCGAAAAGCGAGAGCGCGAGTCCCGCCAGGCCGATCCACAACAGCCGGCGCCGGCGCTTGAGCGGGGAGCGTTTCCATTCCCACCTGCGGCCCCGCCAGACGGCCCACCGCTGATTCATCGGATCGAGCTGCCACGCACGCCCCCGGCGGTCGCGCCCCTGAACCATGCGGACGTGCGCGGGATGCATGCGTCCGGCTCGAACGTATTGGCGGGTCGCGTCGGCCTGCAGTTTTATCGCGCGCAATCCCGGATCCCGGAGGCGGGTGAGTCCCCACACCGAGAGGACGACGCTGCCCACCGTCGTCAGGAGGATCGCGCTGCCGGTTGCCAGCACCGGCCAACCGAGCGACACGCTGCCCAGCAGGCCCGCCAGATGGTCCCCCATCGTGCGCGCGGAGACGGTCACCGTGGTCTCAGCCCGGCCGGTTTGACCGGCGGTGTCGCGCACGGTCAGGGTGATGCGGTGGTCGCCCGGCGCCAGGTCGCGCACGGTGAGCCGCCCTCCGGTCCCCAGCTCGCGGCCATCGTCGGCCGCCCATTGGAGCGCCTCATCGGGGACGAGGCCGTCCTCCAGGTCGTAGCCGCTCCCCATCAGGACCACCGGTTCGTCCCACGCGAAGGTGTCGCCCCAGGGCATCGTGATGTGGGCGGCGGGCCCGTGTTCGGGGATGGCGATGGGGGCTGAGGCTATGCTGCCGGTGTTGAAGCCGTCGTTGGCCACCACCCGGAATTGGGCGTTGCCCCCGGACAGCGCCGAGGGATCCAGCGGCAGCGCGGTCTCTGCCGTCGATAGGGCCAGCATCTGCCAGCGGTGGCCCCCGTCGGTGCTGTAGAAGACGTCGTAGGTCAGGGCGTCGCCGTCGGCGTCGTCAGCCTGCCAGCGCAGCGCCGGGTCCGGCGCGCTGAGATCCGGCAGGGGGTCGAGCATGACGGTGGGGTCCGCGGCCGATCGCGCTAACTGGGCCGCCACGGTTCCCTGGTAGCTCAGTTGGACGGCGGTCACAGCGCCGGGGTCGGGCACCGGGAGGGTGACCACGACGGGGGTGCCGGGAAACTGATCGTCCGCGATGGGCTGAAAGGCGAGGGTGTGGATAGCCTTGCCTTCGGCGTCGACCGCCGTCAGGGCCCAATCGCCGGCGACCAGGGAGATCGCCTCGTAGCGCTTCAGCAGCGTGGCCGAGGTCATCGTGGCGCCGCCGTCATCGGCCAGATGGGCTGCCACCATCAGAGCGGTGCCCTCAACCTCGTTGACGTCGCCCTCTGCACGTGGCGGATGGACGGCGGTGCCGAATCCTGCGGCCGCGACCAGCGCCCTTGGCGCTGTTTGGGCGATGCCGGTGCGGCCCAACAGGGCGTTCCAGGTCCGTGCGTCGACCCAGGTGCACCGGGCGACGTTGCATCCCGGGCTCGTGGCCATCCCCGCACCGGCGTTGCCCATGAAACTGTAGCAGGGGTCCAACTGCCGCCCGCCGCCGGGATCCTGGGTCTGGAACTGCCCGTTTCTCCAGATGCTGACGCCGCTCTGCAACGGGATCCCGAGGGAGCCGCTGCCGTAGTCGTCGCCCAGGCCGTAGTGGTGGCCAACCTCGTGGGCGACGGTCTGGGGATTCCGGATGCTGCACATCGCAGCGCGGTCGATGGTGGGGCCGTAGACCACCTTGGCCATCTCGTCCTTGAGCAGGTTGCCGCCGCTTCCGTAGAGGAAGCCCTCCTTGCAGGCGCCGAAGTGGCCGGCCGGGAACGCGCCGACCGCTAGGCCCGCATAGGGTGCGGTGCAGTTGGGGATGGGTTGGCCGTCGGGAGTGCGGCAGCGTTCGGCATTGTAGCGCTGGCGCGCCTGCTCGACCGCCGCGGCGGTGCCCCACGCCGTGCCGGTCACGTGTCGAGCCAGGTAGGCCGCATTGGGGATCGCGTGAACCCAGGGCACAGGGTAGACCTGCTCCATAAAACGTCTGGCAGAGGCCGCGAACCCCATCAGCTGCCCGTAGCCGAGGGAGGGATGGGCGCTGACGAAGAGGATGTCTGACATCCAGGCGTAATGCGTCGCAAAGCTCTCGGTGTGACGATTGTTGCTGGGGTCGCGATCGGTCGCATTGAGTAAGCTGGCGTGGATTTCAAGGGTGTGATTGCCGCCGGACGGCCAGGGCCAGAGGTCCGCCGGCAGGACGACGTTGATGGCATCGCGTCCTAGGAAGCGGTCCGTCGCATCAGGAGCCGCCTCGACCTGGCCCCGTACCGGGGTTTGGGCCTGCCCGTCGACGGTGACTGCTACTTCGACCTCCGCCGGCTGCGCGCCGGACCAGGTGAAGAAGACGCGCGCGCCGACGTCGCGCCCGCTCACCAGCTTGCCGCTCTCCACAGCTTGCAGCAGGACGACCCTGGCGATGGCCAGATCCTCGTCGGCCGGCGTCGCCGTGGGCGTAGGGGTGGGGGAGACGGCGCCGGTGGCTGTGGGCGTCGGGGTCGGGGACGCTGTGGTTGTGGGCGACGGTGTGGGCGTGGCGGTCGGTGGCGATCCGAACTTGATCGCCACGGTGCCGGCTTGCGAACAGCCGGCCACCTGGACCGTGAGGGTGTCCCCGGTCGATCCGCCGGGGTCTTGCGGGGCGCCGTAGAGCACGGTGAATCGCCCCGCTTTGTTGGTGAACGACTGGCTGATGTTCGCACTGCCGTCCCTCCCACCCGTCTCAACGAAGATCGCGGCCCCGGCGAGGGGCTGCCCGTCGTCCCCGATGGCTGTGCCGCTGATGGTCACCTCATGTCCCGGCTGGACGTAGGCCGGTGACGGCGCGAGATCGACCCGGCAGCCTTCGGGCGTCGGGGTCAACGTCGGCGTCCACGTTGGCGTCAGCGTTCCGCCATCGGGTCCTGGGGTGTCGGTCACCGGGGGCGTCTGCGAGCCGTTCACCGGCGGGACGTCCGCGAGGGCCATCGGCCCTTGGACGTCCCAGTAGTCCCGGAGTCCAGGCCAGGCCGCACCGGTCGCACTGAAGGTGTGGTCGAGGTGGGCCAGAACGCGCATCTGCACGGCGTCCTGTGGGGGCTCGATCCGCTCGTCAAAGGCGAAGGTTTTCCCATCGTCGGCTCGGTTGAGCGAGGCCCCGAACACCGAGGCCGATCCTGCCAGGTCGCCCGCGGCCTCCTCCGGGCTGAGGCACACGTCCCCGCGCAGCGGGCACGCTGCCCCTATCGAGTAGGCGTCGGGCAGTTCAGGCCAGCGTCCGCTGGGGCCGATAAACTGCACCATCACCGACAGCGAGTTGCTGTAGTGGGTGTGGCCGCTCTCGTCCGGTGCGAAACCGCTCGCCGAGACGGTGCCGGCGACCCGGTAATAGCCCTCGGCGTCGGGGCCCGTGACGGTCGCTTGCAGGCTGACGGATTGTGCGAGAGGCCGCGCCTGGATCGGATCCAGAGGGGGTCGCAGACCCAGCACGAGGAGGAGAATGACCAGCGGTAGACGCCATGATCGATGTGTCATCGTGGTGCTCCTTTGAGACCACGATGACGTATCGTGGTCGGGATGGGACGCATAAGGGAAAGATAGCGCTATGGTACAGGCGGTTCTGGGAGTTGTCAAACGGACGCGAGTCGTGGTACTGTATCTTTACCTCAGGGTGTTCGGATATGATGTTTCGACTGCGATGGTTTCAACGATGATTTGAGGCTTGTTTTTGAAACCCGGTGCAACGCACTTGAACCTTGAAGGGCTTCGTAAGTTTTCTCGTTCTTCAGAATTGCTGATCATTGATGGTTGTGTACGGGAGTGCATCGCACCTCGATCTGCTGATGCTCGGTCCGGTGCTCGCCCGACCACTGGTGGAGGTTGGTGTTGATCTCATTGGGGTAGTGGCCCTCGTTGATGTCGATCTCAAATTGGCCGTCGGCGACGCCGGCGTTATCGCGCCAGCGGCTGCACAGGTGGGATTCACAGGAATCTTTGATATGAGCGGATCATCCTACTTCGCCTGCAAGTCGGAGTACAGTTTGCCGAGTGCTCGGAGAAAGCCGGAAGCGCAGTGCTTCCAATTGATCAATCAATGGGGCGATGTTGGCTATGTAACCTGCACGTTTGGCATCGAGCAGGATTCCTAATGTACCGGTATACTTAAGCTTTTGGGTTTCGGCTATCTTTCGGGCCAGTTTATCATCGAGCACTGCGACTGCCTTTCGCATCTCCAAAGCTAACATTAGAACTTCAGTTTCGCCAGGTCCCAAGTCATTGATAAGCGGGAGTGCGGCTAAACTAACCGGCTGTTGAACATTTAACCATCGCACATTGGAGAGACTTGGTAAATCTATGTCGAGTTTGTGCCCTATATTCAACTCTTCAGCAACGGCTGGGGGAAGGATGATACGATCCCCTAGCTTGTTCAGCAAATCGAGGTGTCCCAACTGATGTAGGTATTGGATAACGGATGTGTCACAGATGAGATCAGGCAAGACGAGTCTCCTTACGGAGTTCCTCCTCCGTTAGATCGAACGTGTTCACACCATAGTCGGATAGCCGCGTAAGAAAGACCACCCGAGGGATACCTGCCAGGCGGGCTGCTGCTCCAGATGATAGTTTGCCGATCTCGTAGAGCTTGATTGCAGCGGCGAGTCGCAGCGCCGGCCCGATCTCTTCGGAGGTCGTCTTGAGCGCCATCAACGTCTCATTGGGTATCTCTAAAACGATCTGGCTCATAGGTCAACTCCTCACGCTATTTTGGTATCCATAGATTCTGACGTCAATCACTGAACTTCTCTGTGATGCTCATCAAGACACAGACAGGCCTACGTTGTGCATAACTGAATCCGTAGGTTCAGTATACCTCGATTTTCTCACGCGATAAAACCATGGCGGCATTTCGTCAGCGTAACACGGCGGCGGTCACGATTCCGCGAGCTTGCGCTCGAGCCGGCGGATGTGGGCCAGGGCACGCAATAGCGCAAACGTCAGAAGGATGGACATCAGGCCGAGGAACGTCGCGCCCACGGTTTCGGTCACCGTGACGGGCGAGAAGGTATACGTCGTCCGGTCGCCGCCCACCTGGGGCGTCGGCTGAGCTGGGTGATTGGGTTTGTCGTTCATCACAGGCCTCCTTTGGAAATAAGATCCGCTCGTAGTAGGCGATTCATCGCCGTGACGCTCTACTAAGCGAAGGTGCAATTTGAACACGCACGGCGCTAAAGGCGCCTACTATAAACTATCCTCCGTCGTTGTTCTGTCGTAGCCGGGTCCGTGCATCCGCAGGTTTCACGTCGAGACCCTTCGTTTTACTCAGGATGACGGATAACAGGATTTGTGTTGTTCTATGCCACAGGATAGTCGCAAACCCCCGGACGGCAAATCCGCTCGGAGCGATTGGCGGCAAGTCCTTCCCGACCCAAGAGTCGCTCCGAGCGGATAGAATCGATCTTATGGATCCCTACGGATCCATCCGTGGAGATCCGTGTGCATCCGTGAGCTTGACCTCCACGCGATCCGGCTATCAGTCCGCGAGCGGCTGGATCGCTGGTGCTGCCTCGACCTCGCTGCCGGGATTGAGCCACACGGCCCACTGCGCCCCGGTGGACGCCGGGATCGTGACGGTGAACCCGAGCATCCGGGTGCCGGGGTTGGGCGCGTCGTAGTCGTGGGGTGGGTCCGCCGTCTCGTAGAGCTCGAGGGCAACCTTTGCGGCGGTCTCATCCGGCGCGACCACCTGCACGACTAGGCTTTGACCGCCCCGGCGCAGGATGGCGGTGTGCGCGTCCCGAATCGTGACCTCGGCGCGGGTGACCATCCCCCAGCGGATCGCGGTCTCGCGGTCCAACGTTGCGATCTCGTCCTGGATCAGGACCGAGCCGTCGTCTCGCAGGCCGGCCCCGCGCTTGGCGGCGGCGAGCTGGCCCTCATAGACCGGGCTCAATTCGACGATTGTGTGGGGCATCGGGCCCTGGTCGGCATAGCCGACAAGCGGGGCGTGTCCGTCGACGCGCTGGCGCTTGCCGTCCACGATGAGGACGTTGTGACTGAGGTTGCTGAGCCGGAAGACCTCCCACCGCTGCCCGTCCTGCCCGCTGTCCCACAGCGCAATGCCCTGGGATTCCAGGTCGTGATAGGACTGGGCGCCGAGATCCTCGGCCCAGCGCACGCCCTCGGCGTCCATCACGAAGGTCCCGACATCCATATGGGCGTGGTTCGCGCCGGGCGAGCCGCCCTTGACGGCCACAAACGTCGCGTCCTCGTCCCACCCGCTGCGGTGCATCGCGACCGGCGTCCGTCCCTCGCCCTTCCAGTGCGTCTCCGCCGGCGGGGAGATCCCCTCCAGGGGTTGCGCCCACACCAGCAGCATGGGAAAGATCCGGTTCCCTTGCCCCTCCGCCGCATGGGATTCGGCCAGGAAGGCCTCCAGCTTCGGGCGTTCGGTCCACAGGAGGGACGGTTTGTCCAGCTGCGCCGCGAACCAGTACATCGCCGGGGCGAAGCCGCCCTCGGCGCTGCAGTCGGAGTAGTTGAAGTACTTACCAGTAGGCCCGGTGACGTGCTGGTAGTACTCGGCGGACGCCAGGAACCCCTCGGTCTGCGAGAGATCGAAGTCCGTGCCCAGCGCCGACGTTAACGCATCGATCAGCAGTACGTTGTAGGTCGTCCCGTACCGCCAATAGACCGGGCCCTCAGGATACGCGCCGTCCGGGGCGTACTCGATCATCGATCTCGGCACGTTCGCCACGGCGCGCGCGATGATCTGGGTGGCAAGATCCGGCGCATCCTCCATGACGGCCAGCGCGCCGAGGGTCAGTCCCCCGTGGCAGACCTGGTTCCAGTTATTGCGGGCGACGACCCACCAGCCGCCCTCCAGCGAGGTCTCCAGTCCCTTCTCGATGATCGCGTCCTTGATGGTGGCGCGGGCCTCGGGCTCGAGCACCGGGTACAGCCAGTCGTACCCGATCGCCAGGGCCGCCGTCATCTCGGCAACGTCGAGGAAATGGCTGGGGTTCCAGTCCGTGAATTCGGCCGCGGCCAGCATCTCCGTCTGGGCTCGTTCTGCGTAGCGCGCGTCGCCGGTCAGGCGGTAGCTGAGGGCGAGCGCCAGCACCCGCTTCAGGCAGGTGCGGGAGACGCCGAGAAGGCGCCGTCCGACCTTGGTGCGCTCGACCGGCGGCAGGTCCATCAGGTCGTCCGCCAGGCTCGTGACGTAGTCCCGGGCCTCACCGAGGAGCGGGTCAGACGCGATCTTCGCCGCGAGCTGGGTCTCCTCGTCGGGGCCGAGGAAGAGCCGGGGATGCTCGGGCGATGCCTGGTCAATGTGGGTGCGTACGTTCTCGTCGAGGTCGGGGATCGGGGTGCGCTTTTCTGTCTGGGTCATAGGTTTCCTTTCTATTGTTGGTTCCAACGTTGGGGGCGATGTCGTTGGTTGTCCACGGCACGCAGACAGCGAGACGATGAGGATCACCAAGAGCGGGATCAGGCGGCCTTGGCCCCCTCGGGCCTGTCGATCTTTCCGCAGTCGTGCCACGTTCGATCTCCCTCTTCTATCCCATCTGATGTTGCCCGCGTCGATTTCATGCTGTGCAAACCTTATTATAGCAGAGTTCAGCATTTTTCATCTTGACGCCGGGCTAAATTCTTTATATTATTATAATATAAAATACGCATGGCCCTTTGACCTGCCATCGTACACCTTCATCCCAGCCTTGCGTCACGTGGGCTGTGCGCCTGGTTTCCTCACAGTTCAATTGGAAGGTGCAATGATGAGAAGGTTAGGGATGGTCGTGTTATTGGTAGGAATCGCCCTCGTGTTAGTCGCGCCCGCCGAAACGGTCGCGGCGTGTGGGTGCGGTGTCCACATCGTTCGGTACGGCGAGACGCTGTTCAGCATTGGGCGCTGGTATGGCGTTAACCCATGGGCGATCGCAAACGCCAACGGGTTGGCGAATCCTAACTACATCTACGCCGGGCAGTGCCTCGCAATTCCGTAGCCACTCGTTGTTGATTGTCGATCGCTAACCGGCACGTTCAAGAGGTGACGATCTGAACGTGCCGGTTTCTTTGTCGGATCCTGTACTCAACGCTCTTTATCCTTTAAGGGTGAACCCCTTTATCGCTACGAATGATTGGTACTTGACATAAAAGGAGATAGACGTATACTTTATAGAAGAAAGTGAAGCCTCGAACCCATATGCAGGCCACGCGATGCCGTCCCGGGGAGCCGGTGTACGTGCCCATCGACGTCACCTAGCCCGTATCAGGCGTCCGGATCGATCCATCCCCCCTGTATTCAAGGTTGTATCGGTGTGTCGAGTGCGAGCGAGGCGTGACGCGTGATTTGTACAGTGCCCAGCCAGTACCGAATCACCACGCTGCTACATTCATCTATCAGACGAGGAGCGTAAGCGATGACCAAAGACGTCCTACTCACGCTGGATGAGATTTTCGAGACCGATCGCGGTCCGGATCCGGAGACGACTGCGTCCAGCGCGTTGGATGACTTTTATGCGTTTTTTGAGGAAGAGGCGATCGAGGGCGAGCACCAGGGGAACGGTGGCGATCCGGAGGGGGAGGATGCCGTCGATCCGAATCGCATCCCGGTCGATGCCTCACTCAGCCTGTACTTCCAACAGATGGGCCAGGTTCCCCTGTTGACCCGGGATGAGGAGATCGAACTCGCCAAGCGGATCGAACGGGGGCGAACGGCCCAGACAACGCTGGCTGAGGGCGATCCCGCGCCCGATCAGGTCGCACGCCTAGAAGCCGAGGTGGACGACGGGCAGGCGGCGCGGGAGCACCTCGCCGAGGCCAACACGCGGCTTGTCATCAGCATCGCCAAGAAGTACCGGGGCTATCTGCCGTTCCAGGACCTGATTCAGGCCGGTAACGTCGGTCTGCTCCGGGCGATCGATAAGTTCGATTACCATCGGGGATACAAGTTCAGCACCTACGCCACGTGGTGGATCCGGCAGTCCGTGAGCCGCTCGTTGATTTACCACAAGCGCACGATCCGCGTTTCGGTGCATATGAACAATCAGATCCGCAAAGTGAAGAATGTCTCCCGAACCTTGGAGCAGCGGCTGGACCGGCGTCCCACCTCTGAGGAGATTGCCGAGGAGATGGGCGAAAATCCGCAGAAGGTGCGGAAGATCATCCAGCATTCGTGGTTGTCCACCTCGCTGAACAAGCCGGTGGGCAATGACTCGGAGGGAAGCGACGCCGAGCTGGGGGACTTTATCGCCGATCATGAGACCCCGTCCCCGTGGCAGACCACGGAGGTCACGCTCTTGCAGGAGAAGCTGGCCTCGGTGCTCGACTCGTTGGAGGCCCGCGAGGCGTGGATCTTGCGGCGGCGCTTCGGCCTGCACGGTCACCGTCAGCATACGCTCAAGGAGCTCGGGCAGAAGTTGGGGATCTCCAAGGAGCGCGTCCGCCAGATTGAGGGCAAGGCGCTGCGCCGGCTGCGCCATCCGATGCAGCATTTGAAGGATTATCGGTAAAAGGGCGAGCCGCAGAGTGGTACAATTTGTGTTGAGGGCAAATCCGTGAAGCTGTTTTGATTGGAAGTGCATATAGCGGGGTGCCTTGATGTACATTGATGGTTTTGTGTGGCTTCCAGATACTATTGAGAAATTGATCGTCAAACACGGCGTTTTGCCGGACGAGGTGGAGGAGGTCTTTTTCGGTGGCGCTTATTATCGATTTTTGGAGAGAGGTCACCGGCGTGGCGAAGATGTATACGCAGCGATGGGACAAACAGAGGCAGGTCGCTATTTGATTGTGTTCTTTATTCATAAGCCGGGGAATGTGGCATTGATTTTGAGTGCTCGGGATATGGACCGAAAGGAAAGAAGACGGTATGAGCAACGATAGCGAAAAGACGAAAAGCCGTATTTCCAAGGCGGACACGATAGAGCACATTGCTGAATTCTGGGATGCTCACAGCTTGGACGATTACTGGGATGAGACTTATGAGGTATCCGTCGAGGTCCGGGCTAAACAGAGAAGGCGCGTGACACTCGATCCGGAGGTGTACGCTCGAATCGAGGATGAAGCCCGCCGACGTGGAATGCTGCCGGAAACCTTGGTAAATGTATGGCTCGCTGAACGGCTACACAACGTAGCGTAAGTGGATTGACAACTTTAGCCGCAGTCCCCGGCACTCGCGAAGTGCAGCGAGTGCCGGGGACTGCTCGATTTTAGTACCGGTAGTTGCTCTGACCGGCGATGAGGATCAGCACCACAAAGGCCAGGTAGGCGATGACGCCGGCGACGATGAAGAGGATGGAGAGCCCGCCCGCGCCGATGCCGATCCAGGAGAAGAGCTGTGTCTGCTCCTTGTTGACCGAGCGCTTAGCTCCCAACACCCCGATCAGGCCCAGGACCAGCGGCACGACCGGCAGGCAGTAGACGCCGGATCCGCACGTCAGGCAGGTGAAGAGCAGCAGGACGCTGCTCGCCAGGGCCCCGATGGCCGACAGATCGGTGCTGTTGCCCTGATAGGTGACCTCCGACGCCTCGGGGGCCTGCGGCCGCTTCCCGGCATCCGTGGGCGCATCTATCGCTTGTCCCGGAAGTATGGGCGTTCGATCTTTTGTCATGTCGCACACTCCTTTTCGGTTGATGAATCCTTAGCCCCGCCGCTGACTGTTGGCACGGCGAGTGTCTGCCTCTGATCACGTCACGTAACCGGCTCGTTGAGGATCATCCGCACCCGGGCGCAGCGCCACGGGTGGTCGATCACCCCCAGGGCCTTGAGCACCTCGTCGGGACGGCCCGTCGCGCCGGGTCGGGCCTTGAGCCGCATCCAGAGCGGCTGTCCGATGGGGGCCGCCGGCTCCAGACGCAGATCCTGGATCAACGGCCGCAGGTCGTATTCCTTCTCCCGCCGGACCCGGATCACCGACTCGGCCGCCAGCAGCGCCTCGATCCCCTCCGCGAGCCGATCGCGGTCGGCGTCCCGGACCCAGACGCGATACTCACTCTGCACGAGCTGCTTGGGCAGCGAGGGCTCATTCCGGCTGACTCCGGTCACGTCCAGGACTTTGAGATCGCGCGGGGTCTTGCCCGCCAGCGCCGCCATGGTTTCCGAGGCCGGACGGGGGCCGCCCGCGTCCGGATCGAGCCAGACGTCGAGCAGATCGGCGCGGCTGCCGCATCCCACCAGCAGGGGCGCGGCGAAGACCAACTTGGGCCTGGGATTGTACCCCTGACTGTACCGCACGCGAACTCCCGCACGGCGCAGACTGCGCTCCCACAACGTCCCCAGCTCCAACACCGAGATGTACGCCAGGGAGCGGGCGGTGGCAAAGGTGATCCGGTGGCGGATCGACGGGTCGACCGGCGCTAACAGTGAGGGGGTGGGGGCGGCGGTCATTGCGCCACCTCCTGCGCGCGGTGGAGCACCGGGCACGCCCAGTCGTCCTTGCACAAGTCCGGATAGGCCTGGTAGGTCTGCAAAATGCCGCATCCGTGGCATCCCTCCCGGCAGTCGGGCAGCCGTTCCTCCGCCCGGCTGCGTTGGAGATCCTCCAGCAGGAAGCGTTTCTCCACCCCGCTGTGCAAGTGATCCCATGGGAAGGTCGCCGTCTCGTCCCGGCGGCGCGTGAGGTAGTACGCCTCGGCGTCCTGGGGACCGTCGAAACCGGGGAGCGGCGTCTCCGCCAGGCTTCGGCGCCACGCATCCATATCGCGCCACTCGTCCCACGCGTCGAACCGCGCGCCAAGTTCCCACGCCCGTTCGACCACGGCGGCGAGCCGGCGGTCGCCCCGGGTCAGCAGCGCCTCCAACCACGTGTCGGCGTAGCGGTTCCACGACAGCTCGACCCCGCGCCCGCGGATGCCGTCCTGGAGGATCTTCTGCCGGCGTTCGACGGTCTCCCGGTCGGCCAGCGGCTCCCACTGGAAGACGGTGTGCGGCTTCGGGACGAAGGTCCCGGCACTCACCCGCACGTAGGTGCGCCGTCCGCCGGCCCGCTGCCCGATGGCGCGGACCTGGCGCGTCAGGTCGACGATGGCCTCGACGTCCTCATCGGTCTCGCCGGGCAGGCCGATCATAAAGTAGAGCTTGATCGACCGCCAGCCCCGGGCGAAGACCTCCTGGGCGATGGTGAGCAGATCCTCGTCGGTGACGTCCTTGTTGATCCGGCTGCGCAGCCGCTCCGTCCCGGCCTCCGGGGCGAAGGTGAACCCCGACCGCCGCCCGTGGCTCAGTTTGTCGGCCAGGTCGACGGAGAAGGTGTCGATGCGCAGGCTGGGCACCGAGATCGAGACGTGCCGGCCCTCGAACCGCGCCAGCAGCGCGTCCAGCAGCCGGTCGATCTCGCTGTAGTCCGCCGACGAGAGCGAGAGCAGGGCCAGCTCCTCGTAGCCGGTGTTGTCGAGGATGGCCTCCGCCGCGTCGACGATCTCCGCGACCGGGCGCTCCCGCACCGGCCGGGTGATGGTGCCGGCCTGGCAGAACCGGCAGCCCTGGGTGCAGCCCCGGTGGATCTCCACCACGGCCCGGTTGTGGACGATCTCCGTGTTGGGCACCAGGGGGGCGAGGGGGACCGGGGGGAGCGACGGGGCGATCCGCTTCACGACCCGCGCCGGGACGTCCGGTTCGGTCGGCTCGGTCGCGACCAAGTGGCGGCCGTCGTAGCGGGCGCGGTAGTATCGGGGCACGTAGATGCCGGGCACCCTTGCCAGGGCCCGCAGGAGGTCGGGCCGCGCGGCGTCCCGGTGGGCGCGCACCACGTCGGTCAGCTCGACGAGCACCTCCTCGGCTTCCCCGATCACGAAGGCGTCGCAGAAGTCCGCGATGGGCTCCGGGTTGAAGACGCCGTGCCCGCCGCCCACCACCAGCGGGTGGTCGGCGCTGCGATCCGCACTGCGGATGGGCAGGCCCGCCAGATCCATCAACTCCAGGGCGTTGGTGTAGAGCTGCTCGTAGGCCGTGCTGATCCCCAGCACGTCAAAGGCCGCCACCGGGCGGTAGCTCTCGAGCGCGTAGAGCGGCAGTTCGGCATCTCGCATCGCTGCGATCATGTCCGGCGCCGGGAGGTAGGTGCGGTGGGCCAGCACCCCCGGCTGCGCGTTGAGCACGTCGTAGAGGATGGTCAGGGCGTAGTTGGACATCCCCAGCTCGTACGTATCGGGGAAGGCCAGGCAGACGTGGAGGTCGGTCTCGGTCCACGGCTTGTGCACGGCGTTGTACTCACCGCCGACGTACCGTCCGGGCCGCAGCACGTCGTGGAGCAGGGCCTCGATCTCCGTCCAGGGCACGGGCGCGCGGGTGGGATCAGACACGGTCGCCGTCCTCGACGACCTTCACCCAGAGCGTCCGGCTGCGCGGGCCGTCGAACTCCGCCAGGAAGACGCCCTGCCAGCGGCCCATCTGCAACGTGCCGTCCTGCACAAAGATGAAGTGGTCGCTGCCGACCAGGACCGACTTGGCGTGGGCCGGGGCGTTCCCCTCCCGGTGGCGGTAGTCGAGATCCTGGGGCGCCATCCGGTCCAGGATCATAGCAACGTCGCGCTCGACGCTGCTGTCCCAGTTCTCGTTGAGCACGATGCCCGAGGTGGTGTGGGGGCAGTAGATGAAGCAGGTGCCCTCGGTGATGTCCGCCCGGTCGACGACGTTCTGCACCTCGGCGGTGACGTCGACGAGGTCGACCTTGTCGCGGGTCTTGATGTCGATTTTGGTGACCATGGTGTCCTTTCAACTAGACGTCCCCAAGTGAAGATTCGGGGGCGTTTAGGGTTCGTAAAAATATAACGTCCCGACGATAACGCTTCCAGCCCCCGTCCTCGGGGGTCTTGGATGCCCGATAGGGTGCGTCGGTGCGGGAACTTGTTCTTTTACAGACCCTTAGGGTGTCTTTAGTAGCCAGGTCCCCGGCACTCTCGCACTTTGAGAGTGCCGGGGACCTTACCGGGTTAGGTTAAAAAGTCGCGGAGTTTGCGGCTGCGGCCCGGATGGCGCAGTTTGCGCAGGGCCTTGGACTCGATCTGCCGGATCCGCTCGCGGGTGACGTCGAAGGCCTGGCCCACCTCCTCCAGGGTGTGGGGCTTGCCGCTGTTCAGGCCGAAGCGCATCTCCAGGACGGAACGTTCCCGGCTGCTCAAATCGCCGAGGATGCCCCGGACCTGTTCGCGCAGCATCTGCGTGGAGGTGGCGTCCATTGGGCCGGGCAGGCTCTCATCCTCAATGAAATCGGAGAGCTCGCTGTTGTCCTCGTTGCCCACGGGGCTCTCCAGGGACATGGGCTCCTGGGAGATGCTGATGATGCGCCGCACCTTGGCGACCGCGCGCTTCATCTTCCGCTCGAGCTGCGGGGAGAGCGGGCGGTTGTTGTCCTGCGCCTCGGTGATGGCCTGGACATCCTCCGCATCCAGGATGTCCATCCGGAGCGCGACCTCGTCCAGGGTGGGATCGCGGTTGAGCTCTTGCATCAGGCTCCGCTGGATGCGCGAGAACCGGTTGATGGTCTCCACCATGTGCACGGGGATGCGGATGGTCCGCGCCTGGTCCGCGATGGCGCGGCTGATAGCCTGCCGGATCCACCAGGTAGCGTAGGTGGAAAACTTATAGCCCCGGGTGTACTCAAATTTCTCGACCGCCCGCAGCAGTCCAATGTTCCCCTCCTGAATCAGGTCGAGGAACGAGACGCCGCGTCCGATATAGCGCTTGGCGATGTTGACGACCAGGCGCAGATTGGCCCGCACCAGCATCTGCTGGGCGCCGGCGGCCATCGTCTCGATGTGCTTCCACCAATCGAAGACGCTGTCCGGGGACGGCAGGACGTTTGCGGCCTGATTCACGTTGGGCCACCGGGGGCCCTCCAGGGTCTTGTCGTGGATCAGGTCGAGGACCACCGGGGGGAGCAGGTAGAGGTGGGTCGCGCACGTGAGCAGATCCTTGAGGATCGGACCCCACTGAGCATTGTCGGCCCATTGGGGGCCCATCAGGTCGTAGAGGCCCGAACGCCGATCGGAGATCAGCACCTGTTGTTGGTAGGAGACCTCGTCGATCAGGACGCGGGTCTCCATCACGGTCAGTTTCTCGTGCTGCGCCTTGCGCCGGGCGCTGCTGTAGGCGCTGCGGGCGTCGGTGTAGAGATCCATCAAGCTCTCCGTCACCACGTCAGGCTCGTTAGAGGTGGCGATGGCCTTCAGGACGTCGCCCAGATGCTCCGCGGACTCGCGGATCATGCAGAGCCACACCTCCTGATAGGCCTCCAGGAGGTCGACCTGCCCGATCTCGCGCAGGTACATCCGGACCGGATCGTCCACCAGGTCCTTGAGGACGCTGGGCTCGGAGAATTCCTCCTCGATCTGGCTTAGCTCATCCGATGAGGGCTCCTCCTCGTCCAACCGGAGATCCGGCAGGAGATCTTCGTCGTCATCCAGGTCCGTGAGGTCGCCGTCGAGGTCTTCGTCCATCTCGTCGTTGAAGTCCTCGTCGCGATCCCAATCGTCTTCAACAGAGCGGGTGCGATGCGTGGCTCGCTGTGCTCCCATACCCCTCCTCATGGCTCGTTGCGGGAAGCGCGGCTTCTAGAGGTACCCGGTGGGTACAACTTCAAGAACTGTCCTTAGGGTCGTAGAGATATAACGTTCCGACGATAACGCTTCCAGCCCCCGTCCTCGGGGGTCTTGGATACCCGATAGGGTGCGTCGGCGCGGGAACTTGTTCTTTTACAGACCCTTAGCTGTGACTTCTTACGGCTTGCACCGGCTTCCGGGCCAGCGCCATCTGAATCTGTTTCAGCGATTGTGTCAGCTTCTGTATGGCTTGGATCGCCTGTGACATCCCCGCGAGGTCACCTTCCGCCTGAGCTTCCCTGAGCATTGTGTCCATCTTGCTCTTGTGCATACGGAGATCGCGCTCGCGCATGCGCAACAACGTACGGGTTGCGTCGCGTTCCCATTGCTTCAGCCCTTTCTCGGGCAGCTGAACCGCCATCCATTGCTCTACACGATCAAGCATATCTGACGGTAAAAAATCCTCAAGTTGGTACTCGGGCTGGCGGCGAACGTCATTCATCGCCGACCAGATCAGCCGGCAGTCGGAGTTGAAATCCGATGTGGCGACCGGTTTCCAGATCTTCTCATCGGGGTCGTTCTGCTGCAAATGGGCGTTGAGGCTCCGCATCACCTCGGGATAATGGAGAAAGACGGTGAGCAGGTGCGCCTCCAGGTCGTTGATCGGCCTCGCCGTCTCCATCTGGTCGGCCTCGGCCTTGCGCTGCGCCGCCTCGCTGTGGATCGCCTCGGCCCGCTCCCGGGCGCGCAGTCGATCCATCAGCATCCTCGGTTCCAGCGCCAACGTCTCGGCGATCTCCTGGATGTAGCTCTCCCGCTCGATGCTGTCGCCGATGTCGCTCAACAGGGGCAGCATCGCGTCGACGATGCGGGACTTCATTTTGGGCTCGCTGGGGTCGCCCTGGTCGAGCATATGCTGGAAGTAGAACCGCACCACCGGCTGCGAGGATGCCAGCAGCGCGTCCCAGCGCTCGCGGTCCTCCAAGATGAGTTCGTCGGGGTCGAGCCCATCCGGGAGGGTGATCACCCGGATGTCGGCCTTCAGCCGGCCCTCGTACCCCACCAATCCCCGGGGATCGAAGACGGCGTCGAGGTCCCGGTCGAGGGTCTTCCGTGCGGTCTCAAGCCCCTGCAGCGTGCCGTGAATGCCGGCTTCGTCGGGATCCAGCGCCAGGATGTACTGCTTTGTGAGCCGCTGGAGCTGCTTCAGGTGCGCCTCGCTCAGGGAGGTGCCCATGGGGGCCACCACGTTCTCGTATCCGGCCTGGTGGGGAATCATCACGTCCATATAACCCTCGACGATGATCGCGGCGTCCTCCTGCCGGATGGCCTGGCTGGCGAGGTGGTAGCCGAAGAGCACCGTGCTCTTGTCAAAGAGCGGAGTCTGCGGCGAGTTCATATACTTGGGCTGATCGTCGGGGTTGAGGACCCGCCCGCCGAAGGCGATGGGGCGCCCGCGCCGGTCGTGGATCGGGATCATCACCCGGTCGCGGAACCGGTCGTAGGTCCGCCCGTCGTCGCGCTGGACGAGCATCCCGGCCTTGACCTGATCCTCGACCGTGAATCCCGCGCCGGTCAGGTGGGTGCGCACGGCATCCCACGCATCCATGCTGTATCCGAGCTGGAAGGTCTCCAGCGTCGTGCGGGTGAAGCCCCGGTTTTTCAGGTAGCGCCGGGCGTGTTCGGCCTGCGGCGAGGTCATCAACAGCGTGTGGTAGTACGCGACCGCCGCCTGCAGCAGCTGGCGGAGCCGGTCGGCCTCGTTCTCGGCCTTGATCTCAGCCTGGGTGCGGGGCCGGAGCTGCACCCCCGCATCCCGCGCCAGTTCCTCCAGCGCGGTGCGGAAATCCAGCCCGTTCATCTCCATCACAAACGTATAGAGATCGCCCCCCCGGTCGCACCCGAAGCAGTGCCAGTTCTGGCTGTCCGGAAAGACGAAGAAGGAGGGGGTCTTCTCGGTGTGGAACGGACACAGGCCCTTATAGTACCGGCCCGACTTCTCCAGGTGGACCTGCCGGCCGATGTACTCGATGATATCGAGTCGCTGTTTGACTTCGTCGACAACGTTCATAGTTTCACCATTGTACCGGGCACTTGAATATGCACAACTGGGATGTCTGAATCAATGAGCTGGCACTATATCTTTACCTCAGGGTATTCGACCCAGAGCAGTTTCCGTTTGTTGCCTTATGATGTTTCGACTACGATGATTTGAGGCTTATTGTCGAAACCCGGTGCAACGCACGTGAACCTTGATGAGTTTCGTAAGCTTCTTCGTTCTTCAACGTTGCCGATTATTGATGATTGTGCACGGGCGTGCATCGCACCTCGTCATCCTCTGGAGTTTCCGGTACCCGTCGCCGTCATCATTGCACCGGTGGCATTTAACGCAGTTCGGTCTCCAGATCCAGAATCTGGACGTGGGGATGGTGGACCTCGATCCAGTCCACGGCCTTATCCAGGACGCGGTAGACCTGGCTGGCGTCGTTGGCGACGGTCACAATGGCCATCTCGGCGCTCTGCCAGACGTCCTGATCCCCCACCTCGGCGGCAGCCACCTCGAACTCGCGCCGCACCTGCTTCAGGATCGGCTTCAGGGTGCTGCGCTTATCCTTCAGGGACATCACGCCGGGCAGATAGAGATGCAAAAGACACGAACCAATGACCATGGGCCTCCTCTAAGGTCGTGGATGGTCTGCGGATGCTGCGGGTGATCGCATACAGCGTCGCTGTATGGGTGAGATGCCGGGCCCGGTTGGTAGGCTGCTGACGTCGGGTGGGGAAAACCGCGCCCGGCTCTCGCATGGCTACGTTTCGCACGCGCGCTGCGGCTTGGATCCGTTCGTCCTCACTGCACGCAGATCCCAAGCGCCTCAGCGTGATATGCCTGTATGGGTTGGTGCACAAACCTACGTGTTCGCACGCGCGGATGCCCTCAGCGGAGAGAGGTGATGCGCAAGCTGCGACACCCGGTGTTTAGACGTATGACGTAGGGATCACGTCTGGATCAGGCCGTTCCAGACAACCCATCATCCCATTACCGGGGGGTTCCAAGGACAAAGCACCCAGTTTGGGCTCGTTTGAATCCCGTGACTGGCTTAAGCTTCCGCCTCAGTCTCGTCAGCGCTCTCGGATTCCTTGCTTTCAGCCTCGCCGGCCTCGCCCTCTTCCTTGTCCTCATCGCTGGCGACGCCCTCTTTGAAGCCCCGGATCCCTTTGCCCAGCTCGGAACCGATCTTCCCGATCCGCCCGGGGCCGAAGATCAGGATCGCAATGACCAGAATCAGTATTAACTCGGGGACACCTAAATTTCTAAAAAGCATAGCTTTCCTCCTTAAGGAATGTGAACATCGGGTCAATAATACCCCGATACTTTGACCAAAGGCAGTGCGAAGCCCTGCCCGAGTTTATGTTTTGATCCTACCCAGTAGTGTTCTAAGTGGGGTCATCATACTGCCTTACAGCAGAAAAGCAAGTCCGGGGCGTCCAGATAGAGACCTCATCTCGCCCTTTCCCCCTGGGGGAAACACCACGGGGGGCACAGCCATGTGACCCCGCCCCCAGCAACCTGACGATATCGACCACGAGCAGAGATTCCAAGTCGCCGGCCCGGACAGGCCAACCTACCGATGCCTGCCGTTGAGGGACAGGAGGTGCTCCCTGGGATCCGGCAGGTGCGCGTTAAACGCCCGGATGCGGCCCGGATCGCCGGTGATCGAGAAGGCGCCCGCCTTGAGCGCCGCGACCAGGTCGGCCTCGGTCGTGATGGCCCCGGCGAAGTCGGTCGCGTAGAGGCCGAGGACGTCGGTCGTGTGTGCGTCGGTCCCCGCGATACCCGGCAGCCCCAGGTCGGCCTGGAGCGCGTCCAGGGGGCCCCGCATGTAGCCCCGGATGTTGGAACTCCGCACCTCGAGGGCGTCGAGGTCCGCGCGGTAGACCGCCCGGGGGATGCGGTCGTCGTAACGCGCCGGGTGCGCGAGGATCGCGACGCCGCCGGCCTCGTGAACCAGGCGCGTGAGCTTCGGCAGCGGTATATGATAGCGAAAGGCGGCGGTCGCTGCCCGGGGGATCCCGTAGACGAGGGCGTGCCCCGCGCCGGTCGAGACCTCGATCCCGCGCAGCAGGGTCAGGTCCGGATGGCGCGCCTGGAGTGCGTCCAGTTCCGCCTCCGACCACAGGACGTCGTGCTCGGTGATCACCACGCCGTCCAGGCCCCGCGCGGCGGCGGTCCGGGCCATGGCGTCGGGCGCCATATGGGCGCAGTTGGAGTAGCGCTCGGTGTGGACGTGCATGTCGATGAGCATCGGGTTCCTCGTCTGGATGGGCGAACGGCTGTAAGCGTGTAGTCTATCCGGTCGGTGGGCTGTTTTCAAGGGGTAGTTTGGCGGGGGAGCGCGCGAGATAAAGCTCCGAGTGGATCTGTGATCCACGGGCTTGGTGCGGCTGAGTCGGGATGACAAATCCCTTCGGAGCGTTGGGTGAATGGAGCATTGGGAAAGCGGAACGTGGGAAGAGCGGGTGCGGTGCATAGATAAAGCTCCGAGTGGATCTGTGATCCACGGGCTTGGTGCGGCTAAGTCGGGATGACAAATCCCTTCGGAGCATTGGGTGAGTGGAGCATTGGGAAAGCGGAACGTGGGAAGAGCGGTTACGGTGTAGGAAACAACGCTCCGAGTGGATCTGCGATCCACGGGCTTGGTGTGGCTGAACCGGGATGACAAATCCCTTCGGAGCATTGGGTGAATGGCGCGTTGGGAAAGCGGAACGTGGGAAGAGCGGGTGCGGTGCATAGATAAAGCTCCGAGTGGATCTGCGATCCACGGGCTTGGTGCGGCTAAGTCGGGATGACAAATCCCTTCCTCGAAGAGGACGCCGTCCGCCTCGGGCAGGCAGGGGTACGGCCCCTCCATGTGGGTCTCGTAAGGGAGGGCGTAGCGGAAGACCGTGTGGAACTGCTCGTCCGCCAGGTAGAGGTGGCCGTCGCCCTTGCCATTGGTGGTATCGGCGCTGAAGGGCTGGTTATACTTGAGCACGCGGTTGTTGCCGGTGTCGACCACGTAGATGCGGCGCGTGCCGGAGGGCGCGCTGCGGTCGACCAGCACGCCGGGCGCGTGGTAGATCCCGTCCGCGCCGACGTGGTTGCGCCCGGTCTCGCCGATCTCGGCCTGCCCGAGGAGCGCGAGCCGGTCGATGGCCGTGCCGTAGTAGGTCACGGGGGTCTGCGCGGTCAGGGGCTCATCCCTTAGGTCCTTGGCTATGACTTCGTTGCTAATCGGGCTGCCGGGTGCGGCGGTGATCCCGAGCAGCGCCAGGCAGGCGGTGCCCAGGGCGACCGCGATCCAGAGCCGAAGGCTGGTCTGTCTGTTTATCATCGCCTCCTCACGGTGGATTTCAGAACTTTGGGTCGTCTCTCACCTTACACCGGGGATGGGAGGGTTGAAGGGTGGTGTATCTCTGGGATAGCACAGGTGGGCGGCGGATGCAATAGGGAGGACAACGAATGGGGAAAGGAACGAATGATGACGATGGACGGCGGACGATGGACGGCAGTAGGGGCGAGGCGACGGCTGTGGGCACCAACAACGAATGGGGAAAGGAACGAATGATGACGATGGACGGCGGACAATGGGCGGCAGGCGGTGTGCCGGTGTAGGGGCGAGGCATGCCCGTGATCGTCGCCCGTGGCGGTCCGGCCCGAACGGGATGGCTGATCCGGTGCTGCTGCCGGAATCGTTAGGTGAACGTGCGCTGATCCGAGCGTGCCTTCGACCCCAGGAGATCGAGGAGTTTCGTCCGCTCGCTCCATACAACCACGGTCGAGAACTCGGCCAATTGGTCGAACCACGCCTCATGCCAGACGTCGACGGCGTCGTCCACAAGCGAAATGTAGCCGTAGCGCCCATCGGCCCGAAGCAGGTCGTGCCAGGTGCGGATGGTGCGGCTGACCAGCGTGTTGGCGTAGCCGGTCGACTGGCTGGAAAGGGTCTTGATTAAGTACGGATGGTCGCGGGCTGGAATGTAGAAATCCACCGTGTACGATTCACCGGATCCGCCAATGAAGCGGCGATCCTTCTCGTAGGGGATCTCGCTCTCGATCCAATAATCCTCAACCTCATCCTGAAAGGTGATCAATGCACTCAGGCGGAGGGTGAAGACCAGGTCACTGATCTGAACCATAGCCTGGCCCAGGCGCGCGATCGCCCACGCTACCCGGTCTTCATTGGCAAGCTTGACGCGGAGTTCCCCGAGAAAGCGCTCGACGCCTTGCGTCAGAAGAACATCCCCAACGATTTTGCGGCGTTTGGGTGATTGTTCGAGGGTGATGTTGTGATCGGCCAGATAGCCCATGGTCTCACCCAGGTCGGTGAGGTAGCGCCCCGTGGGGGTCTCCACGAGGTAGAGGTCCACGTAGTCGCCGTTGGGGTAGAGATAGGGGGTGGCGATTTTCAAACGCCCGTGTTCCTCCACGCACGAGAAGAGCATAGGGAGTTCGCCGTGTATCGCTCTTTTCACGTCATCGCAATTCATAGCAAGACTTCCTGATATTCTTGAGGTGGTTCGACGAAACGACCGTTTACCGCGATGTTGCATTCGGTCAGAAACGCGGTGAAGACCTCTCGTATCGTGTTGGTCTCTTCTATTTCCGGCGGTTCATACGCCCATTTATCGTGAAACTCATCGGTCCACGTGTGCTTGTGAATCGTTCCTACGTCTTCACACGTCGGGTTGTGGTGACGTTTGCCGATGTCCAAACGTCGCAGGTTCACTCTGTCGTAGAAAAGGATGAAGGTGAAATGCCTGTGCGGGGATTAAGGCGCCCATAAAGTTGGAGAGGAAGTTGTTCACCGGCTTTGACGGGCATCTCCGTGTATAGGTTCCGATCCGCTCTCAGTTCCCAGGTATTCTGGCCCTCGATGAATTTTGGCAACTTGACGATATGGTCGGCTTGAGACTCGCTGAGGGTGTTTCTTCTCATAAATGGTTCCCTTTCTATGACTCCATAGCTGTCCGTCACTTCAATTATATTGAGGCTTCACATAGGTGTCAAACGCTTTTACCTTCGCTGACAAGATATATACGATTGTTTGACCATGTGGGGTCTGGGGCGCGGCTGTTCATCCCGACCTGTATCCCGTTGCTCGCGAGGATCGTCAGATCCGAGCAGGGGTTGAACCACTGAGGCACTGAGTGGACTGAACCCACTGAATGGCCCCCCAGGTACGTGCGTCCTGGACGGTGGCAACGGCTGCGGGCACCCACAACGAATGGGGAAAGGAACGAATGATGACGATGGACGGCGGACGATGGACGGAAATCGGCGTACCGTCGTAGGGGCGGCACGGGTCGAATAACGACGTCAGTCGCTTTCCTCGCGCCGGTGGTCCATCGCCATCTGGCTGATCGCGTCAACGCGTTTCTCTGCCCACAGGGTGCGGTGCCACCGGGTATAGCCCAAGGGCTCTCGTAAAAGCAGCGTGACGAACCGCGCCGCGTTGGCTTCACCCAACGCCTCGATCAGCGCGTCCATGCCCCGTATTTGGATCTCCGTATCCGTCAGCATCGGTCGCCCTCCAGATAATCGACTCCCGCTGCATCCACGATTCCACCTCATACATGACCCCACTGAAAAAAGCTTAACTTACCGCAGAGAACGCAGAGAAAAGATAACGGTTTTTAATATAAACACTCTGTTTTCTTAATATTTTTAAATCATCTCTGCGATCTCTGTGGTCTCTGCGGTGAAAATGAACTTCTTTCAGTAGAGTCATACATGATACCACGAAACCCGTTTTCCGGTCGTCCGGTTGTCTCCCCACAATAACGACAATGTGAAAGACGCTGACCAACTGTCGTCCATCGTCGATCGCCTGTCGGTGTAGAGACGTTGCAGTGCAACGTCTCTACGGGGGCGCCCCCACGGGTGTGCGTTTCCGTCCAGGACGCTGCGACGTACCCGCCAAGGGGGCCATCCTTGTGCCGGTAATGAATGGCGGGCGTGGACGTAGGTCGTGGCTGTCCACCCCAACCCCCATCCCCGTCGCTCGCAAAGCTTTTCCGATCCGAGCTGGTGCTTGAACCACTGAGCCACTGATGGGACTGAACCCACTGAATGTACCCGCCAGAGTGGGCGCGCCGCATCCGGCGCGGCCGACGTCACGCAAAGGGGCCCCGCGTGTTGAGTGCCGGCCTTTGTCGTCGTAGGTCAAGGCGACGACGCGGAAGATGGTGCTCGTTCGATGGATCCGGATCCGGTATGCTGGTTTCTCAGTCTGGCTCGTCCTCACACCTACAAAAGCCTATGGAATCGCGGGCATCGTGCCCGCCTTGGTTGAGAGATACCTTATGGATGTGAGGCCAACACCGGTGACCAAGGGGCTCTTAGCCCCTTGCTGTTGGTTCCCCCCCCACGGGTGTGGGGACAACGTATTGCGGATCGGCACCTGAAATACAATGGGCGGTTCACCCCCACGGGTGTGGGGACAACGCCAGGATCGCTCGGAGATCGTCCGGCGTCGTAGCGGTTCACCCCCACGGGTGTGGGGACAACGCACCAATTTTGTCTCGGCTGGCGCGGCTAGGCGGTTCACCCCCACGGGTGTGGGGACAACGTGGTCTTATGATCATGTATAGTATCACTACTACGGTTCACCCCCACGGGTGTGGGGACAACGTCGACCGTGGCCAAAGTAAGGCTCATCCCCACGGTTCACCCCCACGGGTGTGGGGACAACTTGGAATCACGGGCCATTTCAAGGTCGCCGATCGGTTCACCCCCACGGGTGTGGGGACAACGGATGACAAATGGCTATTTCTGAACAATGGGCGGTTCACCCCACGGGTGTGGGGACAACGCCCTTCCCAACAAAAACACACGGCACGCCGTCGGTTCACCCCCACGGGTGTGGGGACAACTTCGCCCATAATGGCCTCGTCACCGGAAACGGTCGGTTCACCCCCACGGGTGTGGGGACAACGCGCGCGACCTTTTCGGCGGGGATCGTCACCGTGGTTCACCCCCACGGGTGTGGGGACAACTTCCTGGGATTGCACTCGCGCCTCAACCTTTACGGTTCACCCCCACGGGTGTGGGGACAACGAGCAATAGCGCCCATGATGCTTCTGCAAAAACGGTTCACCCCCACGGGTGTGGGGACAACTAAAGCTCTTCGCTCACCTGAATCGATCGAACACGGTTCACCCCCACGGGTGTGGGGACAACGGTCCTTTTCGCTTGGGCGCGGGTCACCTCGGCGGTTCACCCCCACGGGTGTGGGGACAACACGCGGACGCACGACCGGACGTGGGGTGACGGCGGTTCACCCCCACGGGTGTGGGGACAACTGCCGCTCGACCTTGAACCCCTTCGCGTACTCCGGTTCACCCCCACGGGTGTGGGGACAACGCCAGTATGTTGCCGTCATCATCCGTCTCGCTCGTCACTGGCGGCCGGTTCACCCCCACGGGTGTGGGGACAACGCAATCAGGATCAAGCCTGCGATTTGTAAAGTCGGTTCACCCCCACGGGTGTGGGGACAACGCCTTTATCGCCTTGATTGCATCGGCGTGAGACGGTTCACCCCCACGGGTGTGGGGACAACTCGTGCTTGGCTTTTGCCAGCAGGCCGGCCTGCGGTTCACCCCCACGGGTGTGGGGACAACGGACCGGGCACACGATAGCCTAGTCGTTGTAACGGTTCACCCCCACGGGTGTGGGGACAACCCTACCCGGCTTCTTTGTGGAGCATTATCCCGGCGGTTCACCCCCACGGGTGTGGGGACAACCTTCCGTGGTTACCTGGAGGACATCATTCCGACCGGTTCACCCCCACGGGTGTGGGGACAACTTACGATGCAGTTACGTCATCGACGCAATCACGCGGTTCACCCCCACGGGTGTGGGGACAACGATCAACGTGCAGGTGACGGGCGGACGGAACTACGGTTCACCCCCACGGGTGTGGGGACAACTCCTATGGTCTGATTCCTGCTCTCCGTCCTAACGGTTCACCCCCACGGGTGTGGGGACAACGTTCCGGGCGGTGCTCCAGGGTTTCCTGCCAGTCGGTTCACCCCCACGGGTGTGGGGACAACGCGTAGACATTCACGAAACCCGTAACAGAGACCGGTTCACCCCCACGGGTGTGGGGACAACGCCTGGTATCTTCGGTGCCGCCAAGCGGTTCGTCGGTTCACCCCCACGGGTGTGGGGACAACATCAGTGTTCGGATAGCACCAATCGCAACCATCGGTTCACCCCCACGGGTGTGGGGACAACCCTCCCCGGCCTCGTACTCACTCCGCCCGTACACGGTTCACCCCCACGGGTGTGGGGACAACTTGAGATATTTCTTCTCAAACCGGCATTTCCCTCGGTTCACCCCCACGGGTGTGGGGACAACGTCGAGCGGCTTGGTCCTGTTGCTTATTCATCCCGGTTCACCCCCACGGGTGTGGGGACAACACTTTCTGAATCTTACTCAT
>DAOTTS010000218.1:0-7436 GCA_034437735.1 Anaerolineae bacterium | reverse complement strand
GCTATGAAGGGCGCATGCGGACCATCATCGAGGGGGAGTTGGGCAGCAAGTTCACGTCCTACCTCTGGCCCGAGACTCTGGACGGGGTGCCCGACAACCGGCGGCTCAAGCTGATCGTCCTGCACCCTGAGGCCGACGAGGGCCAGATCCCCGGCTGGATCGAGCGCAAGGGCACCACCTTCCGCCAATATCAGAACACGCTGATCTTCGCCCTGCCCGACACCGGGGCCTTTGCCAAGCTCAAGGAGGACGTCAAGACGATCCTGGCGCTGGAGGAGATCGAGGACGAGATCCAGGAGGGGACAAGTCCGCTGCCGGAGGACAAGCAGAGTGAGGTGCAGCGGCGCAGGCGCAAGGTGACGCGCGACCTCTCTTACAACGTGCGGCGCATGTACCACCGGCTGCGCACGGCGAATCGGGAGATCGACCTGGGGCAGCCGGTGACGGGCAAGGAGACGCTGAGCGGCTGGTACTGGCGCGAGCTGACCTCCGCCGACTACGGCATCATCGTCGAGCAGCTGCACTACCGGGTGCTGGTCAACCGCCTGCTGCGCGACCAGGAACAGGTCCCCACCGCCGTGATTTTGGACCAATTCTACAAGAACCCCGACCTGCCACTGCCCGCCGCCGAAGGTGTGGTGAAACGGGCCATCCAATTGGGGGTTCAAGAGGGCGCACTGGGGGTGATCGAGCGCCAGGGTGGCGAGCGCCAGGACGGAGAGCTGGCCCTGCATACGCTCAAATATGAGGATGACATCCCGCTGGACGCGGTCGATGTCTCCAGCGATCAGCTCCTACTCACCCGCGAGATGAGTGCCGAGCTCCAGGCGCAGCTTGCAGCCGACGAAGAGCCGGACGTGGGTGAGGAGGGTGCGGGAGAACCCGACGTGGAGACCGTGACGCCCGGTGCCGGCCCCCCGATAGGAGGCGACAGCACCGGAACGGAGGGCGCCGAGGACGAGGGCACGGGGCCTCAACCGCCGCCGGAGACCGTCTACCACCATCTGCGTCTGGTCATCGCCGATATTCCGTCCGGCAGGATCGGCGACGTCAACCGGGGCATCTTCCTCCCGTTAAGCAACCGTGTGGACGGGGGGCTGCGCTTCACGCTGGAGATCGACGTGACCAGTGCGGAGGGCATCCCCGAGCGCGCGCTGGAGCAGACGATCAAGGAGACGGTGCGGCAGATCGGGGCGCGGATCGAGGAGGAAGACGTCGACTGAGCGGTTAGTCTAGGCTGATACCGTCGCGGCAGGGACGAAGACGCGTGTTTTCATTTCCCCCCCCTCTAACTCCCCCCCAAAGGGAGGGAGAACCCACGCTTTGAAGGTGATGGTCCAACTGCGATGACCCCACAGGCGAATGCGAGCCCCTTGACAAAATAGCGTAAGTGCGGACAATCCTACCGAATACAGGACTACGGGAGGATTGAATCTTGCAGAGAGTGAGTCAACGGATGACGGATGCCAGGCGTTGGCACGGGGTCGCGATGATGGTCCTTGTGATCACCGGGTTCGTGATACTGGCGGGCAGCGGGTGCACGCCATTCACGCCGACGCCCACACCAACCCCCACCCGCACGCCGAAACCGACGCTGACGCCCACCCCCACGCCGACCCAGACCCCGTCTCCGACGCCGACCCCCACCTACCCCATTACCGTGGGCTGCGCGCCCGCCGTGCCGAACGGCGCCTGCGACCTTCTGCGCGAACGCGCCGCCGAGAACTCGACGACTTTCACGTGGACCGACAGCCCCGCCGACGCCCAGGCAATGCTGAAGGTCGGATCGCCGGACGATGAGGGGATCGTGGGGACGTGGACCTACGCCGTCGCAGCCCCGTTCTTCACCGTGACCGACGAGGTGACGCTGGAAGCGGTGCAGGCGACGTGGTCCGGCAACCCGACCGGACCGCTCATCGAGCGCCCGCTGCTGGTGGCACCGGAGACGCGGGACGCGCTGGCAACCCGCTGGGCGCCGCCCGCCGGGGGTACGGTGCAGATCGTCGCCGCGTCCGATCTCCTGACCGAGGCTCAGGCCCTCGACGGCTGGGTGCTCGTGCCGTTCGACCGGCTCACCCCCCGGTGGAAGGTCCTCCGCGTGGGCGGGATGAACCCCCTGGAGAAACACCCGACCTTCACGGGACCCTACCCCCTGACGGTCCCCCTCGTCTGGGAGAGCGCCGCCCATCCGGAGACCCAACCGTGGATCGCACCGGACGGGGCACGCACCTTCGTCAACCGCGACGAGCAGCGGATGACGGTGGTCGCGATGACCGGCGTGACCGCGATGACCCGGGCCACGGCCCAACTGATGGACGCCAAGGGCGTCACGTACCCGGCCCAGGACGTCAAGCCGTGGTTCGAGGACGCGGATCTGGTGCACATCAGCAATGAGGTCTCCTTCAAGCCCGACTGCGTGGCGGAGGGCAGCGGGACGCTCTCCTTCTGCTCGCACGACAGCTACATCGGGCTGTTGGAGGCGATCGGGACCAACGTCATCGAGCTGACGGGCAACCACCTGGAGGACAAGGGGACGCAGTGGGTCGATCACAGCCTGGAGATGTACCGCGAGCGGGGCTGGCACTGGTTCGGCGGCGGGGCCACGCTGGCGACCGCGATCCAGCCGTTGAAGCTGGAGCACAACGGCAACCGAATCGCTTTTCTGGGGTGCAACACCGTCGGTCCCTTCGCGGGCGAGGACTCGGGCGGCGCCGCGCCGTGCAGCAGCGGCTTCGAGCGGGAGCAGGCCCAGATCCAGAGCCTGCGCGAGGAGGGGTACCTCCCGATCGTGACCCTGCAATACCTGGAGGCCTACGAGTACGCGCCCAGCCCCCCGCAGATTCGGGATTTCCGGACGCTGGCGCGGGCCGGCGCCGTGATGGTGCAGGGGAGCCAGGCCCACCAGGCACAGACGATGGAGTTCCACGACGGGGCCTTCGTCCACTACGGGCTGGGGAACTTCTTCTTCGACCAGATGTGGAGCGACGGCACCCGCCAGGAGTTCGTCGACCGGCTGACGTTCTACGAGGGCGCGCTGATCGGGATCGAGCTGCACACCGCGATACTGGAGGAGTACGGGCGCCCGCGCCCGATGACCGTCGGCGACCCGGCCCCCGAGGCCGACCGGGCGCAGTTCCTGGAGATGATCTTCGCGCTCCGTCCGTCACCGTGACGCAGCGGCGGCGTTTCACGCAGTCAGGTCGGTTACGTCAAATCGAGAACTTCTTCTGATAGAGATCACAGCCAAGGGAGGGCTTATGGCTAAAGGAGGGCTTATGCTACCCACAATTGCAGTCATCGGCGCCGGGACCATGGGCGGCGCGATCATCCAAGGATTGCTGCGCGAGGAACTGACCGATCCCGCGCGGATCCTCGCCGCCGACCCCTGGGAGGAGCGGCTCGCCGAGTTAGAGGAGAGGCACGGCATTCAGATCACGACCGACAATGTCGCTGCGGTCGCAGAGGCGGAGGTCGTCCTGCTGTCGGTCAAACCGCAGGTCATCGGGGCGGTGATGCAGGGGCTTCAGGGGCACGTCGATGCCGGGACGCTGGTCTTTTCCATCGCGGCGGGCGTCAAGATCTCGAAGATCCGGCAGGGCCTGGGGATCGAGAGCATCATCCGCGCGATGCCCAACACCCCCGGTCAGATCGGGGAAGGGATCACCGTGTGGACCGCGACCGAGGCGGTGACCGAGGTCCAGCGGGAGTACGGCCTGCGCATCCTCCAGGCGCTGGGGGAGGAGGTCTACGTCAAGGACGAATCCTACCTCGACATGGCGACGGCCCTCTCCGGCACGGGACCGGCGTACGTCTATCTCTTTATGGAGGCGATGGTCGACGCCGGGGTCCACCTGGGGTTCTCGCGCCACATCGCCGAGCAGTTGGTGCTGCAGACGGTGATCGGATCGGCGCGCTACGTCGAGAGCGCCGACCTGCACCTGGCCTCCCTGCGCAACCAAGTCACCTCGCCGGGGGGCACCACCGCCGAAGCGCTTTACCACCTGGAGAAAGGCGGATTTCGCACGGTCCTCTCACGCGCGATCTGGGCGGCATTTGTGCGATCCGAGGAGCTGGGCCGCAACGGCGAAGACTAACGCCCTTACGGGCGAGGACGTACCCAGCACAAGAAAAAGCGGGGGTCGATGACTCCCGCTTTCACTTTATGGACCGATGGATCCCAGCCCGTGATATCGGAACATAGAGCTCCCCGCCATCGCGGCGTGAGCGCCAGGGGGCATAGCAGTGCGCGCTAGGCCGCCAGTTCGTTGATCTCGGACATCAGCCGGGACTTGACCCGCGCTGCTTTGTTCTGGTGAATGACGTGCTTGCGCGCCGCCTTATCGAGTTCGCTCGCCGCCTCGGGCATCAGGCTCTGAGCCTGGTCGTAATCCCCGGCTTCGATGGCGCTGCGCACCCGTTCCACCGCAGAGCGCATCTTGCCCTTGACGTATCGATTGCGCAACCATTTGCGATGTTGATTTCGAATTGCTTTCTTTGCCGATTGAGTATTTGCCACGCTTGTTCCTCCAAGACTTCGTTAATCTCGTAACCTCGAACAAAAAGTATACCGTATCTTCGCACTTTGTCCAGGTCAGGGTCAGTCCCCGGCACCGGTCGAGGGTCAGTCCCCGGCACTGGGCGAAGTGCGCCCAGTGCCGGGGACTGACCCAGAGACCGATCTAGCGGGTCACAAGGGGTAGATACACGCCGTGATAGGCCTCGGTCACGAGTTCGACCTCAGCGGCGCTCCCCGTGCCCAAAGCTCGGATCGATACGGTGTCGGTCTGGCCCGCAGTCGCGGTGACCGGAATGGTGACCGTCGCTGTGACAATCCGGGAGGCCAGGCTGGGCACGACCACGCTCGACGGCTCGATGGACGTCGGCCAAAGGTTTCCGGTCGCGCTGAGCACCACCGTCGTCTCAGGATACCCCTCGTTCGCGATCGTGATCGGGTACGTCACCCGACCGCCTCTGGGATACCCGCCGGACTGGGCCTTCGGGCTCGCGTCGACGTCATAGAAAGCGACGCCGCCGTCCGCCTGCCCCGTGTTATTGGCGACGTTCGCCTCGAGCGTCTCGGTGCGGATCTCGACTACCTGCGAAAGCGGACCAAACGCCGTCAGGTCCGGCTTGACCCGGGCCGTGACCGTGATCATTCCCCGACCGCCCGGGGTGATCGTGCTGGCATTCCAGACGTAGCGCTCGCCGGGCACCGTCGTCAGGGTGCCGCTGTAGTTGACGTGGTACGTATAGGCAGTCGCGGTCAACCAGGAGGAGAGCGGGAAGGTGATCGACGACTCAGAGGCCGCTAACTCGCCGGTGTTACTGAACGCCAGCGTGTACGTCAGCACATCCCCGGCCATCACCAACGAGGGCGTGACGTCGGCCCGAACCCCGAGATCGACCCAATCACCCACCGGCTTGATGCTGAGGCGGGTCGCCGGATCGCCCAAAAGCGTGTAGGTGCGCGCCAGGTAAGAACTGCCGAGACGCTCACGCCCGGCCTGGGTGATCGGCCCCAGATGACGCTCGCCCTGATCGAAAATGACCTCAAGCATCGCCTGCGCCAGCCGCTCCTCCAACCCGGCATACGCCAAGGCAGCGGGGCTAAAGGCCGCGATAGCCCCGGTCTCCGTCAGCACCGTGGTCACCCACTCCCCAATCGAACGGGTGTCATAGATGCTGGGGTAGGAAGGGGGGAAGAACCAGTTGCCGTCCCAACAATCCATCGAGAGCAGAAAGGGCAACTTCTCCGTCTGGGTCAGCGCGGTCAGATCCGTATTAAAAATCAGGGGCTCGTGCGCCCAACGGTTCACAGAACCGTGCCCGGCGTAGATCAGCATCGCCGCTCCGCTGTTCCACGCCTCGGTCAGGGCGTGCGTCGCCAGCGGGCAGTCCGAGTAGGACGAACAGTAATCCTCCATATAGACGGTATCGACCAAGAGGTAGTCGTCCAGATACTGCCTACGGAGATTCTCAAGGATGCCGTCAAAGCCCTCGTCGTATCCGTCTCCATTGTCGGCCACCAGCAGCGCTTGGGCGTTCCATAGCTCAGGGGGGGCCGTCTCATAGTTCAGCAGCTTGGTGACGTAACCCTCGACCTGGGCGACGTCCTGGGCCGGGATGCGTCCCACGGCAACCTCAGGGAGCAGATACCCTGTGTCGCCGTTGTCCAGGGTCTCGGTGATGACATCGCCAAAGCGGGCGTCGACCGGCACCTCACCCTGATCCGGATCGTCAAAGGCCATATAGGGCGGGATCCAGACCGGGGTGTATGCCCCATAGGTCGCCGGATTGTATCCCTTTAAGTTGAAGTGCCCATCTCCGACCAGGAAGAGGTACTGCGGCGGCTCGCCGGGCCAATGATGGTACGCGTGCGCGACCAGCCCCCGGATGGCCTCGGGGTGGAAGATGCCCCCGTTGAAGAGGGGGTAGATGTCCTCGACCGCCACAAACCTGACCCGCAGGCCCTGACCGGTCCGGTGCGCCACCAACGGCTGCAGCGCCTTACGGAAGTGCTCGGGGGCGATGATCAACGCATCCGCACCCTCCGCCGGGTCAACCAAGGTCAGATCCGGTGCGTATTGGCTGAGCGCCGCCAGGCGCAGCGGCTCCGCGATATACCGCGTATCCTCGGCGGCGTCATCGCTAAAAACTACCTGTCCTGCCGAAGCCTGCGCGCCCTCCAGGCGAACGGGATTGAGCGGATCGGTCACATCATAGAGCGCCGCATCCACCGCCATCCCGGTGAAGGTGTAGGTCGCGTCCGCCGTCTCGGGCACCCGGCAGCGGGCCGTCCCATCCACCGCCCCCGGTTCGCGCACGTAGGTCAGCTCGATGCGGTCGAGGTAGGTCGTTCCTATGTCATCAAAGAAGACTCCTACCTCGTTATTGCCATTCAGCAGGAGGCCCGGTGGGACCGCTACGGTCACAATCCGACCTATCTTCCCGCCCCATGACCACGTATCGAGAATCGTGCCATTCAGCATCAGTCGCATAGTCCGTGGCACACTACTCGTGGGAGCGATTTCAACGAGCAGTTTGCCACCCTGTGCAGCTATCGGCGCTTCAACCGGTAGGATCAGGGTATCAGTCACATTAGGGGAGATCTTTCGCCAGAACCAGTTTGTCATTGTGCCCGGATTCTGCGTATGCCGGGCCCAATAGACGAGATTCTCATCCAGGCGCGTGGTCACGGTACAGCCCAACGCAGCAGATGCCCCATCCGGTGCGACCGAACGGGCCGCCATCGAGACCGGCGCCGTGTCAGCGTCCACCGACAGCCAGTAGACGTTCTCGTCGGTGTACTTCTCATCCTGGACCGATCCGTGGAACTTCTCGCCGTAAAAGACCAGGGCATCGCCCGCATCCCACGTGCCGTCGTCGAGATCGCTGCGATCGAGGCTGACCGGCTGCCCGCGCCAGGACAGGTGGAT
>DAOTTS010000217.1:0-32518 GCA_034437735.1 Anaerolineae bacterium | reverse complement strand
CGATCCCTGGATGCATCGCATCGGACGAGGGTACTCCGGTTTCGAGCCATCAAAAAATCGCAAGGTCGTCTTCCGCCCGCGTTTGCCTAAATCTGTTACCTCTAACGCGTGGAGATGTTCGTCCTGGGTGAACGCGATGCGCGTCTGACCACCAAATTGGATGCCCTGCAGGGCTACGCCATGGGATGAATTGGCGTGTGCCGCGATCACGATGCCGCCAGCCTCCTCAAGTAGCCGATATGCGGTCAGCACGTCAGAGGTAGCTCCGACGTCGGTTGCTCCTTGATCCAGCTTCTCAGGTGGAATATTCAAACTGAGGAGAAGGAACTCTAAATCCCGGATCGGGGTGTCCGGTGGAAATATGCCGAGAATGTGAAAACCAAATGTCGCTGTAAACTCCACGCCCTTGAGGAGGAGTGTCTTATCGAGAAGTCTGCGATATTCGCGAAGTCGAAAGCCCTCGTCATTTGTGAGCCGGTTGAGCCGCTCTAGAAGCTCCAGATTGCTGATCTCATCCTGCATCGCGCGATAACCGGCTACCGTATTATGGTCGGTGAACGCCAGGATATCGAGTCCTTTCCGCTCCGCTTCTCTCAGCATATCAAGGTAGTCGACGTTTTCCTCTTGAAAGTCCTGAGATGCTGGGGTGTGAATGTGCAGGTCCATCTTATACCATCGTGCTTGCGTCTGATTCGCATTTCTGTGTGTCATTCCACTATGTCTCTACTTATGCGCTCGTCTATGTACTTTGATATCCATAACCAGTTTCCTTTTGGCCTATTCCAACGGGTATACGTGCTAAGGGTATATGCGCCAAGGGTATGCGTCCTAAGTGATTCAATTTTGAATGGCGGGAGCTACTATCCCGACGAACGACGGGGTTATGAGCATTCTCCGTCGGATTTTTACTGATCGCCCACAATATCCTGAATATATTCGATTAGCTGAGAAGGTCGAAATGGCTTGAGGATGAACCCATCGGCCCCGGCTTCCAAACATTCTGTTTGCCGATCCATCCCTGAAGTTACGAGAACAGGGATATCCTTTAGCTTGGGGCTTGATTTCATAACGTTCAGAACGTCGATTGAGTCTCCGCCTGCCAGATGGTAGTCCATTAATAAGAGGGCCGGTTTTTCCTTTTCAATAGCTGGCAGAATTTCCTCGGGTCGCGTCACGGTCACAATTTCATTGCCTTCGAGTTTCATCAACGTTCTTAACAGTCCTAACATGACCGTGTCGTCATCTGCGACAAGTATTTTTGTCATCTTGCATTCACTCCTGGAGCATGTTTAGCTTATGTTTTCGCTGGGTAAAGAAGAAACCTCACTGATCAGAAACGCGTCCGACAAATTTTATTACACATACGATTTTTATTCTACCACACTTTGGATTCTTTCGCAGAGGGTTTGCCACCCTTATCACCTGAGGTAGAATGGTTTGTGGTTCGGGGACAAAGGTATCCGCTTTCATCTATCATTGGATCCTATCTCCGGCCCATCTATGGATCTGGACATAATTGACTCCATAGATTTCACTTTCCTATACGTCTCGTGTACATCTCGTGGGATCTGTTGAGTGATGTCCAGAGTGGTCACTGCATTTTTGGGTTTTGGCGATTGGTTTTATCAGCATTTATCCTAGGAGATAATCATGGGACGCTTTGTAGTTGTTACCGATAGCACTTCTAATCTCGCTCCCGAGCTTTCTGAGGCCTATGACATTCCTGTGATCCCACTGAACGTGCATTGGGGAGACAAATCTTTTCTGGATGGTGAGACCCTGACTGCGGATACCTTTTACCGCTGGCTGGAAGAGCGCAGTGATATGCCCAAAACATCGCAACCCTCGGCCGGGGCATTTATCGATTTTTTCAAGGCCGTCGCGGAAAAATATGACACCGATACTATCTTGGGTGTATTCATCTCGGCTGAGATGAGCGGCACATTACTCTCGGCGACTCAGGCTAAGGCTCAGTTACCGGAGCTTAACATTGAGCTGTTCGATTCCCGTTCTGTCTCGATGGGGTTGGGGTTACAGGTCCTGGTGGCGGCCCGTGCGGCCGAGGAGGGGCTGGCCCTTGAGAAAACCCAAGCCAGGGTTCGGCAATGCTATGAAGATCTCAACGTTGTTTTTGCTGTGGACACGTTAGAGTTTCTGCACCGAGGTGGGAGAATCGGTGGGGCTGCTCGATTGTTGGGTTCAGCTCTTAATCTCAAACCCGTGCTGACCATCGAATCGGGACGCGTCGAGCCCCTTGAGAAGGTGAGAAGTCGACGTCGATCGCTTCGCAGGATGATACAGATCGCTGAGGAGCGGCTTAACGGCCAGCAACCCACCGAGTTGGCAATTATGGAGGCGGAGGCTGAAGCCGATCTCGACTGGGTTCGCGATATGGTTACCCAACGTCTCCGTCCGAAGAAAGTATATACGCGCGTTTTGACACCGGTCGTCGGTACTCACGGCGGGCCCGGAACTATCGGTATCGCTTTTCACACGTTGACATAACGGATGCTCAGGTTGTCTTTGGAGCTATGAGGGGGGAGGCCGCTAATGCGCATGGTCGATTTGATTGAGAAAAAGAGAGACGGTGACGCTCTTTCTTCGGAAGAGATTCAGTATGTGGTCGATTCGTACACACAGGATGAGATTCCCGACTACCAGGTCTCCGCCCTCTTGATGGCTATTTATTTTCAGGGCATGAATGACCGAGAGACCCGCGATTTGACCCTGGCGATGACTCATTCCGGAGAGGTGCTGGACCTAAGCGACGTTGCCCCCTTTGTGGTCGATAAACATTCTACCGGGGGGGTGGGGGACAAAGTCAGTTTGGTTGTGACCCCTGTTGTTGCGGCTTGTGGGCTGCCTGTGGGGAAGATGTCGGGCCGGGGGTTGGGCTTTTCTGGTGGGACTCTTGATAAAATGGAGTCGATTCCCGGTTACCGAGTGGATTTGACCGTTAAGGAGTTCAAGGATCAGCTTTCGCGGATTGGGATCGTACTCACGGGGCAATCCGGTAACCTGGCGCCTGCGGATGGTAAGGTTTACGCGCTGCGTGACGTGACGGCCACGGTCTCAAGTATGCCTCTCATCATAAGCTCGATTATGAGTAAGAAGTTGGCCGGTGGGGCGGATGCTATTGTCCTTGATGTCAAGGTAGGATCGGGTGCCTTTATGAGGACTCTTGATGCTGCCAGGGCGTTGGCCGAAGGTATGGTGCGCATCGGGGAGGCGGTAGGCCGTAAGGTGACGGCTCGAATATCTGACATGAATCAACCGTTGGGGTCTGCCGTCGGCAATAGCTTGGAGGTTAAAGAGGCGTTACGCACGCTGCGCAATGAGGGCCCGAGGGATTTTCGCGATCACTGCTTGATCATCGCCGCTGAGATGTTGATCTTAGGTGAGGTGGCTGCCTCCATTGAGGATGCTAAAGCGCGGGTTCAGGCAGTCATTGAGGGCGGGCAGGCCTTGGCTAAATTTCGCGAGTTGGTGGTTGCCCAGGGAGGGGATGCCTGTTTTTTGGATGAGCCGGATCGCTTTCCCGAGGCAGACGTGATCGATACGCTGGTGGCCTGGAGATCCGGTACGATGGCCGAGGTGGAAACGGATGAGGTAGGTTTAACGGTTGTAGGGCTTGGGGGAGGGCGCGCAGAAAAAGGAGATCCTATCGATCATCGCGTCGGGCTTGTTATGCATGCTCGTATCGGAGACGCTCTCGAGCAGGGGCAGCCCCTGGTGACGGTTCACGCGGCCTCCCAGGAGGATAAGGAGGCCGCCTTTGACCGGTTGAAGCGTGCGATCACGCTGTCCGATACCTCGGTTGATCCGTTGCCCCTTTTCTATGACCGGATCTCTTGATCTGACGACTCTCACTGTCTCGAATTCAGCTCAAACCGGTGCTTTGTGATTGATATTTCCAAGCGAAATGTTATAATGCCCGCGCTTGTTCATGGAGGGATAAAATGCAAACATATCTAAATATTGCACAGATTATCTTGGGTATCGCGTTAATCGCGTTGGTCCTACTGGAAGTGCGAAGTAGTGGTTCCGGTGGCGTCCTTGGCGGGACGCAAACCAGCCTCGTACGCCGACGCCGGGGTCCTGAGCTCTTGTTGTTCCGACTGACGATAGGGACATCTGTCGTGTTCTTTTTGGTCGCGATCCTTAACGTCTTGGTTGTTGGATAGCATCGATTGCTATCTGATAGATCTGAGCTGATGCCCGTCGAATGACGCACACAGGCTCGTTCGGTTATGTTTCGTAGGATTGGTTGGCAGGTCGTCCTCGTTGGGATAGGATTTCTTGTCGCTGCGCTGATTCTATTGTATATGGCGGCGACGTATACTACAGAGTTCCAACCAGCGCCTGGTGGCACTTACGTTGAAAGCGTTGGTGGTTATCCTCAATCTCTCAATCCCCTACTCAGCTTCTACAATGACGCCGATCGGGATGTCGTCGCTTTGGCATTCTCCGGTTTGACCCGACTCAATCAGCAAGGTGAGGTCGAACCTGAGCTAGCGGTCGGTTGGGACGTCGATCCCAGTGGGATTACTTATACCTTTCGTCTGAACCGGAATATCCTCTGGCACGATGGTTTCCGCTTCACGGCGGATGATGTTATGTTTACCGTTGGCCTTCTACAAGATCCTGATTATCCCGGCCCCTCGGATCTGGGGGAGCTTTGGCGGACTGTCAAGGCGACAAAGCTCGACGATGCCACGGTGCAATTTGTTCTTCAGGAGCCTTACGTTCCTTTCTTGGATTATACGACGGTGGGGATTCTTCCGGAACATAAACTAAGTGGCATCCAATCCTCTATGTTGTCGGCGCTGGATTTTAACCGCCAGCCGGTGGGAACGGGGCCATTTCGAGTGGAAGAGGTCTCGTTTGAGCAAGATCATATTGCCTCTGTCACTCTGAAGCGATATCCACGCTATCATGGGGCCCCTCCTTTTCTCGAGACTTTGATTTTTGAGTTTTATCCGACCCCTCGTGCTGCGTTCGAAGCTTACGAGGATGGAGGGGTTGAGGGCGTCTCCCAGATTACCTTGGAATTGCTTCCGGAAGCATTTTCGGCTTCAGAGCTACAGCTCTATTCTGCGTCCAGTGCAGAGATGAGTATGTTGTACTTGAACGGCCTAATCACCGAGACACTGCCTTTTAACGACCGGCGCGTTCGTCAGGCTCTTTATTTCAGTTTGGATCGTCAAGCGTTGGTCGATGAGGTGCTCATGGGGCAGGCTGTTTTGCCTCAAACGCCTCTGTTGCCCGGAACCTGGGCCTATACGACGGACGATGTGCCCGCGTATGAGTATGATCCCAGTCGAGCGCTGGAACTCTTTGCGGATGCGGGGTGGCAGCGCTCCGCGACGACCGACAAGTTGCAGAGTGATGCCGGAAAGTTGCTGGCTTTCTCGCTGATTGCCTCAAGTGAGAGACATGATTTGGCAATGGCTGAGGCCATCGCAGCGCAGTGGGGGCGACTGGGCATTTCGGTCACGGTTGAAGCTGTACCCCCGCTTGCTCTGAGCGGCGTTCTTGACTCTCGGTCTTATCAGGCTGCTTTGGCGCGCCTCGTCATTCCGGGAGATCCGGATCCTTATCCTTTCTGGCACGAGACTCAAGCCCTGCCCGGGCAAGGACAAAACTATGCCGGGTTTGATCATCGACGGATCAGTGAGATCTTGGAAGAAGCCAGGCGCACTCCAGATCGTAACCGTCGCACTGAGCTTTATGCGGAATTCCAGCGTCTCTTTATGGAGGAGGTACCAGCTCTTCCGTTGTATGTTCCCATTTATACGTACGGCATCGATCAGAGAGTGAATGGTGGGCAGATTGGGTCCCTGATGACGCCTCAAGATCGATTTCTCAGTCTGCCGGACTGGTATGTCTTGCAGCGCCGCGTTGTCGCAAGCGACGAAGATCCATCGCTTAACTGAGTCCTACCCGGATCGACGTCATTTTATGGATGAATGCTTTTGTTGAAATCAGGCAGTGTCAATCAAGATCTGGTTGGCTTTGCCTGTTTGGCTACTTTCCTGTATACTAGAAAAGGTGTAACTCACAACACAGTCTTGGAGGGAAAAGAATGACAAAGAAGTGGGTTTATTTAGCTCGAAACGGCAAGGAAGCCTACACTGAGGTTCTGGGGAAAGAACCGACGTTGCCGGAGATGAAGGAGATTTTCGGCGGGAAGGGTGCGGGGCTGATGGCGATGACCGCCGCAGGCGCTCCTGTTCCCCCCAGCTTCACGCTTACGACCGAAGCTTGCGTCGAGTATATGGAGACCGGAGAGCTTCCGGACGGCGTATGGGATCAGACAATGGAAGCGTTGGCCGACATTGAAGAACAGACGGGTAAGACCTTTGGTAGTGGTGAGAATCCGCTGCTGGTCTCGGTGCGCTCGGGCGCTCGCGAGTCCATGCCGGGGATGATGGATACGGTCCTGAATCTTGGTCTCAACGATGAGACGCGCGCTTCTTTGGCGAAGCTTACGGACAACGAGTGGTTCTCCTATGATGCGTATCGTCGCTTTATCACGATGTTCTCGGATATTGTGATGGGTTATGATCGCCTCTATTTCGAGGAGCGGTTGGAAGAGCTCAAGGAGCGCGAAGGCGTCGAACTGGACACCGATGTCAGTCTTGAGGGACTCAAGTTCTTGGTGGACGAGTACAAGGGGATGTACAAGGAGAAGTTTGACGAAGACTTCCCCACCGATCCGATGAAGCAGCTTGACCTGTCGATCAAGGCCGTCTTTGATTCCTGGAACGCACCGCGCGCGATTGCATACCGGGAGCACGAAGATATCCCGCACCACTGGGGGACCGCGGTCAACGTCTGCACGATGGTCTTTGGGAATATGGGTGATGATTCCGCTACCGGTGTGGCTTTCAGCCGCAGCCCCAGCACAGGTGAGGGTGAGTATCTCTACGGTGAATTCCTCGTCAATGCGCAGGGTGAGGACGTGGTGGCCGGGATTCGAACCCCGCATCAGGTCAGTTTGCAAGGTTCTCGTGAATGGGCGCATGACCGTGGGATTTCTGAAGCGGTCCGGGTAGACAAATATCCCAGCCTTGAGGAGGTTATGCCGGAAACCTACCAAGAGTTCCTGGAAATCGTGGATATGCTCGAGCACTATTACCGTGATATGCAGGACATGGAGTTCACGATTGAGCGGGGTGACCTCTGGATGCTCCAGACGCGGACCGGCAAGCGCACCGCCAAGGCTCACGTCAAGATCGCTGCTGACCTGGCGGATGAGGGCATTATTGAGAGAGAAGAGGCGCTGATGCGCGTGGAGCCTATGCACGTCGAGCAATTGCTGCGACCGAGCTTCGATCCGGAAGCAGAGAAAACATTGATTGCTCAGGGGCTGAACGCTTCCCCGGGTGCCGCAGTAGGTATTGCGGTTTTCGACGCAGATCGTGCCCAGGAGATGGCGGATGACGACCAGGATGTTATCTTGGTTCGACCCGAGACTTCACCTGAGGACGTTCCCGGTATGTTGGCCTCGAAGGGTGTTTTGACTCAGAAGGGGGGCGCGACCTCGCACGCCGCCGTGGTTGCCAGAGGCAATAACTTGCCGTGTGTTGCCGGCTGTGAGGACATTTCGGTTGATCTGAACCGCCGTCAGTTCACGACGGACGATATGGTGATCAAAGAGGGTACCGTCATTTCGATCGACGGCTTTAACGGTGAGGTTTACAAGGGTGTTGTGCCGATGATTGAGGCTGAATGGTCACAGCAGACCGATCTGATCAAACTGCTCTCGTGGGCGGATGATGTGCGAGAGATTGGTGTTCGCACGAACGCCGACGTCAAGCAGGATGCGAATCGTGCGGTTGAGTTCGGTGCCGAAGGTATCGGCTTGGCACGCACCGAGCATATGTTCTTCAATGACCGGGCTCGCGAGGCCGTGGTTAGGATGATTCTTGCGGATACCCAGGAAGCTCGCGATGAGGCGCTGGCTGAGATGCTGCCCATCCAGGAGAAGGACTTTGAGGGTCTGTTCGAGGCAATGGACGGTAAGCCTGTCATTATGCGCCTGATTGACCCCCCCATGCACGAGTTCCTGCCTCCGTATCACGAGCTGATCGAAGAGGTCACGAAGCTGCGTATCACCCAGCCTGATTCGGATGAGCTGGCTGAGCAGGAAAAGATGCTCGAGGTTGTATCCGGTATGTGGGAGATCAACCCGATGATGGGCCTGCGTGGATGCCGCGCCGGTATTATGTACGAGGGGTTGACCGAGATGCAGACTCGTGCGTACTTCCAGGCGGCCTGCCGCTGCGCGAAGCGCGGCATTGATGTGCATCCTGAGGTTATGATCCCGCTGGTCGGTCACGTTAACGAGCTCAAGCTTGAACGTCAGAAGCTTGAGGCTGTAGCGGAAGAGGTGATGGAAGAAGAAGGTGTCGAGGTTCCGGCGATCTTTGGTACGATGATCGAGGTGCCGCGCGCTGCGCTGACAGCTGCTAAGATCGCTGAATACGCGGAATTCTTCTCCTTCGGCACGAACGACCTGACCCAGATGACCTACGGGTACAGCCGTGATGACGCCGAGGGTAAGTTCCTGCTGGATTATGTGGAACGCGGCATCCTTCCCGAGAACCCCTTCCAGGTGTTGGATCAGGAAGGTGTGGGCCGGCTGGTCAAGATGTGCGTTGAGGAAGCCAAGGTTGCTAAACCCGAGCTTGAGATCGGTATCTGTGGTGAGCACGGTGGTGAGCCGAAATCCATCGACTTCTGCCTCCGGGCGGGTCTGGACTACGTGAGCTGCTCGCCGTTCCGCGTCCCGATCGCACGACTTGCTGCGGCTCAGGCGACGATCAACAACCGCTAGACCCAGCAGATTTTCGATCGCTGATAATCAAGCGGCGCCCTGTGAAGGGCGCCGCTTTTTAACTGGCGAGACATTGCGGTCTTAATTAGGTGCGATGTTAGCCTCTTGGCGTTTGCCCAGGATGGAGCCGACCCGGGAGGCGTAGGCTGCGCGTATCTCGCGATGCAGAGGGATCTGCTCCAGGTAGGTTCGTCGAAAGCTACTATCAACGGGGATGAGTGCGTGCTTCCGGGTCATCTCGTCATAAGCGCGGCGCAGATAGCGGATTGCTATGTCGCGTTGTTCATTGGCTGCCAACGCTTGACTGTATCGGAAGAGCACCTCTTCGCTCGTGCATTCGACAATTTGCGAGAACCCGAAGAACTGATAGATCTCGTAAGCACGCTCGGCTGCCTCTAAGGCATCGTGCAGTCTGTCCGATCTTGTGTCAGGATCTGATGACGTCTGAGCCAAGCCGAGATTCGCTGTCACGGATTGGCACATCGCTCCCATTGTATATTGCTTTGAGACCATCGGGCTGCTGTTCGCAAGGTTAACGATCTCATTGACTATGGCTAAGGCGGCGTCAAGGTGATGTCGTACGCGGTCCGGGTCTCCGCGCGATGCAGCTCGTGCTCCTTGAGCATTATGAAATAGGGCTTTGACAAGCCGGAGGCTTCCCTTGGCGCGGTCGCGGATAGGATCTCCTATGGCTTCTATCTGTTCCAGTGTCTTCTCGGCGTCCGCATGGTTTGCCTGAGACGTTTGGATATGGGCAATGTGCATCAACGGATAAACCTCGTCCTGGGTGCCATCGAGGATGCGACGGCAATCCTCCAGCGCGCCCATTCCCGCGACATAGTCACCTAAATAGATTCCTACAATTCTTCCGCACGCCTGCAGCGCCTGACTTTCCATAGGGCGGTGACCGATCTCACGGCTGGCGTGAAGACGCTCCTGTTGGTACTCCGTCAGCAACCGGTAATAGTCCCCCTGACGCTCGTACTCCAGTCCCAGAAGGTTGAGCAAGGACATCTGGATAAGGCGATCTTCAAGTCCCTCACTCATCGCCAAAGCGGCAGCTGCCTCCAAATACTCCATGCTCCGTTCGGGCTCATCGCTGAAGGCATAGACACCCCCCATATCGATGAGTAATTGGGTCTCGCGTCTCCGGTTTTCCCTATGACGGGCGAGGGCTAATGCTCTCTCGGCCAGTTCTTGCCAATTGGGGTCATTGAGTGCCAGATGTTGGTGGGTCATCGCCACTAGCGTCCGCAGTTCTCGTTCTTTGTCCTGGATCCGTTGGGAGAGTGCTAACGCTTCCTGGGCTAGATCAAGTCCCACTTCAATTTCTTCTTCGCGCTCGAATCTTCCAACTCCTGGTTGACACAAAAGTGAGTCGATGAGCCACGTCACATCGTCTGAAAGCTCACGGGCTAAGGGGAGCAGCGCCTGAGCATCGGCTCGCATCTGTTCGAATTCACCCAACAGATGATGGACGCTGTAGCGTCCCATCAGGATCTGTAGTCTTTGCGCCTTAAGATCGTGCAATTCCGATTCGTCTTCGACCTCGGTTTCTATCTCATCGAGCAACGCAAGTGCTTCGCTGTAGAGTCCACTAGCCTCCACGTTGGCGTAGAGCTCTTTCGCGAGTTCGGCGTTTTTCAGTGTGTACTGAAGCTCTTTGTCAAGCCTTCCCGCCTGCCGGTAGTGATGAGCCAGTGATCCGTATGCGACGCTCCGCGCCTGGGATGAGGTCTGCTCTTGCTGTAGCCGGTCTTCAAGATAGTGAGCAATCTGGAGGTGATAGGTCTTTCTCTGCGGTTTTAGCAAGCTTTCATAGGCCGCATCACGAATCAGCTTGGACTTAAAGACGTATTCAATTCCGAGGTTGGAGGTTCGCCCGCGCTCGGTGATGAATTGACCGCGCTGCAAGGCGGTCAACTTGGATTTGAGACCGGTAGTTTCCGGTTGTGCTAAATGGCTCAAGACATCAGACCAGAAAACTGACCCAATCACCGCTGCTATTTGGAGAACTCGCTGCTGATCTGATGAGAGACGATCGATACGAGCCATCAACAGACTCTGCAGACTATCCGGTAAGTTGATCGCCGTGACGGCTTGGGTCGCATGCCAATACTCTGTTCCCTCGGTTTCGTCGTCGGAGCCTTCTCGACGGATGAGGACATTGTCGGCGATAAGCGATCGGATGAGTTCCTGGATATAGTAAGGATTTCCCTCTGCTTTTTCGATAATGAGCGATTGTGTCTCCTGAGGGAGGACCCCGCTTCCGATCATCTCGTCTATAAAGGATTTGCTAAGCTCCGGATCCAGAGAAGGTAGATGGATTTGGACTAAACGATGAGGATACTCCGTCTCCAAGTAATGCTGAAGTCCCCATGTGGGCGAGAGCCGGTCAGGACGGAAGACCAACAGCCACATCAGATCCAGATAGTCACACAGCGGTAAGCAGTATTTGAGTAGGTCTAAGGAGGTTGCGTCGGCCCAGTGCATGTCGCTAAAATTGATGATGATCTGCTGGTCTTGGGCTACCTCTTCCAACCAACTCCGTACGGCTACGAATATTTGTTGCCGCAATCCCTCGGCGTCGAGGTGTTTGATCTGCTCTGCATAGGTGGGTTCCAACGGCAAACCGAGGAAGGTTGCCAGCTCAGGGTAGAACTCAACCATTTGATCCTGCCAAAGCACCTTTGCTTCCTCTCGCAAGCGGTCGCGTGTGGTCTCTTGTGGCTCATCCTGCCGGATTCCCAGCCAATTGCGTAGAAGATCCTGCCACATCCCATAAGGTTGGGACTGATCGTAGGACCGTGCCCTTCCCTTGAAAACTTGAAGTGGATGATCCGCATCTCCTACTAATCTTTGAAAGTCTATCTCCTCTTGTGCCAGTTCGAGAGGGAGTTCGTCTGTTTCTGCCGTCTGGACCTCGGCCAGCAGGGCTCGTTGCCGGGCAATATGGCGGTGCATATGGGAGACCAATAAGGACTTTCCCATGCCCTGGTCGCCAGTCACGGTCACGATTCCCCCCATGCCGTCTCGAAGATCCTCGACGCATTCAAGCAAGACCTGAATTTGCTCGTCCCGTCCGATAAGAGGGCTGGCTAATTCGTAATCCTGCGGCCTATCGAGTGATTCTCTTGAAGCAAGGGGTTGGTAGACTGCGATAGGATTTTGAATACCCTTGACCCGGATCTCACCCAGAGATTCCCACTTGAACTGATTATCGACAAGGCGGTAGGTATTCTCACTGACCAGGACCGTGCCGGGCTCGGCAGCCTCTTCCATCCGCGCAGCAATGGCGATGGCTTCTCCCATTGCGGTCTCTTCACTGTACGTATTATAGTCTCCCACACTGGCGACGATGACCTCACCCGTGTTGACACCAATTCTTAGCGCCAAGTCAATGCCGGCTGTCTCTGCCAGCTCGTTTGAGTAGGGTTTCAACGCACGCTGCATAGCCAGGGCCGACAGGACTGCCCGTTCAGGGTCATCCTCGTGGGCTGTGGTGGTTCCGAAAAAAGCCACGAGACCGTCACCCCGGAATTGATCCACCCTGCCGTCGAACCGGTAGATCTCTCCCTCAAGAATCTGGAAGATCTTGTTCATCATCTCGACCCAGGTTTCGCTACCTACGCTTTCAAGAAGGTCTGTTGAACCTTTGACGTCGGCAAGGATAATAGTTGCGACTCGTCGCTCTCCCTCCAGGGGCCGGACGGGGTCGGGCGCAGTCGCGATCTCAAGCCTATCCCTTTCCCAAGCGGAGGATTCAGGCGCAGCGTTCGGCTCCGTATCCACGGACTGAGCTGGACTTGAGGATAGGGGGATCCGACTGCCACATTGGATACAGTACTTGTACGTCAAGGGGTTTGGGCAGCTACAGACGGGGCACGGCTGGGCCAGTTTGTTGCCACACATGCCGCAGTATTGCGCATCCACTCTGTTTGAGAAGCCGCATTGCGAGCATTTCATCGGTACGTCATCCATGGTCTACAACTAATTGTTTGTGATACTAAAGGGGGCGCTCCCGCATTGGGCCGATGCTCGATGCGGTGCGCCCTTTCTAGCTGATACTGGGATACGATGAGTGGGCTTTATACAGTGTCCAGCGCGGTGCGGAAACGCTTTGCCAACTCAATCATAATGGACACGGTCATCTCGCCATCCTGCCGGAGCACGCCCAGGAAATTCCAGCGGGGGAGCACGAGACACCGTGTGGGTTCGGTGGCGACAACTGTGGCTGTCCTTGGGCCATCGTCTAGCATTGAGAGTTCACCGAAAAAGTCACCAGGTTTAAAGGTATTCACTACGACTTCGGTGCCATCACTCCGTTCGCGTATGGCTTTGGCTGCCCCTGAAGCAATAATGAAGAAACCGTAACCACTTTGACCTTGTGGGACGATCACTTCACCTTCCTCGCAGGGGCGATCAACCATAATGCGGGCTAGTTTCTGGAGCTGGCGTTTCCCAAGGCCCTTAAACAGCGGTACTTTCGCGAGGATTTCCAAAACCTTTTCTTCGTCGGCCATTTTGCCTCCTCTTGACATAAAATATCCAAACAGACGATCCCCGAGTTGAAAACAGTCCTTCACTTATTATATCGCATTGAGCTCTCACTACAACATCCGTTAACGCCTTCCGGTTCTATTTGTCTTTTTCGAGATTTTGCTTAGAAGGTCTATAATACGGTCATTATCCTTTTTGATTCCATAGCTACGTCAAAGGAGGGATCGTGAAACTACATGTCTATGATTCGAAGGTTCAGATGGGTAAAGCCGCTGCTGAATGTGCTGCCAGCCAGCTTACGCGTGCCATTACGACGCGTGGAGAGGCAAACTTGATTCTCGCTACCGGTGCCAGCCAGTTTGAGATGCTAGCGAGCCTTGTGGCGCAGCCCGTTGACTGGCCCAAAGTCACGGTTTTCCATCTGGATGAGTATATTGGGCTGTCCGATGAGCATCCGGCGAGTTTCCGCAAATACCTGCGTGAGCGTTTCGAGGAAAAGGTTGAAGATCTGGGTGCGTTTCATTACGTGAATGGAGATGCTGAGGATCCAGAGGCTGAATGTGATAGGCTCGGTGCGCTTATCTCCGGTCTTACCATAGACGTCGCCTGTATCGGTATTGGTGAGAATGGTCATCTTGCCTTCAATGATCCCCCCGCTGATTTTGACACGGAACGCCCTTACATCGTTGTGGAACTGAGCAAACGTTGTCGTCAACAGCAACTTGGGGAAGGGTGGTTTCCCTCCCTGGATGACGTGCCGACCCACGCCATTTCTATGAGTATCCAGCAGATTATGAAGAGTGAGGCCATTGTCTGCACCGTTCCGGATGCTAGAAAGGCAGAGGCTGTCCAGCGCACTCTTGAGGAACCGATCTCACCCCAAATTCCTGCCTCAATTCTGCGGCAACACCCACAGTGCGATATGTACGTCGATGAGCCCGCAGCCCAGGAGCTCAGTGACGAAACTTTGGATGCCTACGGCGCGTAAGACCGGCGTTTCCTTGAGACATCTGAGAAGAAAGGACGAGATGATATGGATACAAGGCCGGGATTCATTGACTTGCAGGTCAACGGCTTTCTAGGGGTAAACTTCTCGAGTCCCGATTTGAGTCTGGATGATGTCAAGCGGGTCACAAAGGCGCTGCAGGCGCGAGGGACTGTGGGGTTTCTAGCGACGATGGTCACAAGCCCCCCGGACATCTACCGGCGCAACCTGCCCATCATTGCTCAGGTTGCACACGATGAGGCGTTAGGTCGTGTACTATTGGGCGTCCACATCGAAGGGCCTTTCATCTCCGATAAACCCGGAGCTGTGGGGGCGCACGATCCTGCTTCTGTGAGCCCTGCGGATGTGTCCTTTCTTGAGGATATGGTTGGGTGGGCCAATGGAACCCTACGATTACTTACGGTAGCTGCTGAAGTACCGGGTATTGATCCCTTAGTGCGGTTCGCGCGCGACCATGGTATTACCGTCTCGATCGGACATTCACTCTTCGATTATGACGCCCTAAGCCATATGGCTTCGTTAGGTGCGACGGCGCTGACCCATCTGGGTAACGGACTACCCAATCAGCTCCACCGCCACCACAATCCGATATGGGCTGGGGCTGCCCACGACGACTTCAGTGCTTTGTTAATCACGGATGGGCATCATCTGCCGTATGCAATCTTGACAACGTTGGTACGAGCCATCGGGACCGAGCGGTTGATCGTTGTGAGCGATGCTTCCCCCATTGCGGGGATGCCCCCTGGTCGTTACCACGTTCTAGGCAATGATGCGGTTTTGGAACCCTCTGGACGTCTCTATAATCCGGAAAAGGATTGTTTGGTCGGTTCGACGGCGACGATGCGGGACTGTATCAATCACCTAGCCTCACTCGGGCTGCTCTCTTCGGATGACCTATGGCGCGTGGGGTTTGACAATCCGCTACAGCTCATTGATGTGAATCCTGAAAGCATCAAGGTTCCCCAGTCTCTGCGTTATGACGGGCAACGTTTTGTGCTTCTAGATTAGGCTCCATGTGAAGGGGGCGCGACGATGATCGATATCGAGCATCTGACGGTAAGCAAGCTTGCATCTCTGATTGACCATACGTTTCTCAGGCCCTACGGAAGACCGGAGGATATCCATCGGTTATGTCAGGATGCGCGCGCCTATGGATTTGTGTCGGTTGCCGTCAATCCCTCCGAGGTCGTGCCATGTGTTGAACTGCTTGAGGGGACGCCGGTCAAGGTCGGTGCTGGGGTAGGGTTTCCTCTCGGACAGAACACAACCGCTGTCAAAATCTACGAGGCCGAGGACGCGATTGAGAATGGGGCGTTGGAGATCGATATGGTGATGAATCTGCGGGCGCTGCAGGCAGGTGACACAGACTTGGTTCGCACCGAGTTTGCGGCGCTCGCAGACCTCTGTCAGCCCCAAGGGGTGGTGAGTAAGGTCATCTTGGAGACGTGCTATCTGGATGATCAAGCTAAAAAGCTTGCATGTGAGTTAGCTCTAGAAGCAGGCATTGACTTTGTGAAGACTTCGACAGGCTTTGGTGAAGCTGGGGCCACCGTCGGAGACGTCAGGTTAATGCGGGCGGTCGTGGGGCCGGCTATGGGGGTCAAGGCGGCCGGGGGGATACGAACCCTTGAGCAGGCTCTTCAGATGCTGCAAGCTGGAGCGACGCGGCTGGGTACCTCCAGCGGAGTCCAGATCGTCGCCTCCTTATAGAGGCCTTGGTTGTTCGTCGAGGCCGTTAGCCCTATGCTTGCGGCCTCAGTTTGTCACTGCGTTTCAATCTGTCACTGCGTTTTAATTGATCACCAGGTTTCAATTTGTCATCAGTTTGATGTAAATATCCTCCAAGGCTGACTCTTTGACTGAAAGATTCACCAAGGTCCATTCCTTCTGCGAGATTGTCTCAAGCATAGAGGCTATCTCACTTATTTTGTGGGTAACATACACATAATTTCCCTCTTCCTTTCGGTAATCGAGGGCCTCATACGCGCGGAAATGGACCTGATATTCCCGCTCTCCCAGTCTTTGCCGGATTTTATCCATGGGATCGCTGACGATGAGTTGACCGTCTCTCAAAATCGCGACACGGTCGCAGATGAACTCCACGTGAAATAGGTTGTGTGCACTCAGAAGGATCGTTTTTCCGGACTCTCTGAGTTGCTTCAGGTAGTTGATCACAAAAAAAGACGTGATAGGATCGAGTCCTGAGTTAGGTTCGTCGAGAACTAGGAGCTGTGGATCGTGCAGGAGTGCCCGTGCGATCGCTACTTTTCTTCGCATTCCTTTGGATAGGGTTCCGGCTCGGCGGTCGCGAACCCCAAGCTGGAGTGAGTTCAGGAGTGTTTCGATTCTGTGTTTTGCCTGATTCTCCGGCATCTTGTAAAGTTTGGAGAAAAACATAAGATACTCTACGACTGACATATTGTCATAGAGGGGGCTTTCTTCTGGCAGATAGCCGATATTTTGTTTTACATCAGAGGGGTGCTCATCCATATTCTGTTGCATCACCTTGATGTCGCCGGAGGTCGGGGGGACCAGGCCCAGAATCATCTTGAGCGTCGTCGTTTTCCCGGCTCCGTTATGCCCAATGAGTCCTAGGATTTCGCCTCTATGGATCTCAAGATTGAGGTCTTGAACTGCATGGATCTCACCGTAGTATTTGTTAACATGTTGGAGTTGTACCGTTGCCGTCATTCGATTGACCCTCTATCTATGCTTACGCGCCTTGTGTCTGCTAGGCATTGGTGTAGGATTACATCTATAACCTTATGAATGCTGTATTTGCCATCGCCGGACGAGAGCTCACCAGACTGCGTATTCGCTTTGCCGGCCGCGTCAGGATGCTGATGCTGGTTTTGCTCGTAGGATCCGGTCTTTTGTCCCTTGCCGCCTATCAGCGTCAGACTATTCGTGGTCAGAATCTTTACGCGATCGGTGTCTCCCCTGATGGTCCCGCGATCACGGATCCTCGATTTCGCGTATTGACACTCTCAGAGCAGGAGGGATCGCGTTATCTCAACCAAAACCTGATTGATGGTTACGTTGATGAACAGTCTGTGATCAAGGGCCATACGGACAAGGCTTCTTATGCAGCCAATGCGTTGAGACTATACCTTGAAGAGCTAGAATTGACAAGGATTTCACGCGACTACGACACGGCAACGGCTTTTCCGCTTCGTGTTAACGTTCGCTCGTTTCCCATTGGTGAGGCAACGCAGACGACGCCTGAGCAGACTGTGGTTCCTTCGTTGATGGAGACAGAGATGCCCTTTGCCAGGGTGGTAACCACTACGCTCTATCTCTTTCCGATCTTCCTCGTCAGCCTGTTTTTCACAGGAGGTTTCATGGAAGAGAAGATTGATCGGCGGATCAGTGTCTTATTATCCGCCCCTATCTCTACCTTACAGATCATTCTGGGAAAGATGCTTCCGTATTTTGCTTTCGCTGTGGTTTCTGTCGCGATAATAGCGCTTGTACTTGCCGATCCTATCTTTTTGACGTTGCTCTCCCTCACTCCTGTGATTCTATTCGTGCTTTCGGTTTACCTGATGGTGCCTTTGCTCTACAGGACATTCAAGGATACGACTTTCATCTCGATGTTGGCGACCACCATAATCACCGTCTATTTGGTCTTTCCTGCGATGTTTTCCGGGGTGAGTGATCTTAGCTATACATCTCCGCTTACCCTAATTCTGGATGCTGAGGTCGGGCATGCTCTGACCCTTAGGCATTATCTCACCAGTATGGTGCCGATGGCCCTCGTCTCTGCTGTTTTGATCTACGTGGGCAGCCGTTCGCTCAATGAGGATTTCCTGAACGGGTTTCGACCTATCTTTCAGAAACTGTCGGATGCAGTTTATCTCTCCCTGCATCGGGGTTATCCGGGATTGTCGATCCTGCTTGCGAGCGCGTTTCTGATTCCTATTGTCTATATGGCTCAACTCGGCGCGCTTACGTTCTCTGCTAATCTATCGGCGCGTCCTGCCATCGCTGCCGTGCTGGTTTCGTCGCTTATCATCGAGGAGATCGCAAAATCTCTATCTATCAAGGGGTTAATTGAGCATCATCACGTTGAGGGCTGGTATCAAGTCGTGCTCTATGCGTTCCTTTCGGCTCTCGGCTTTCTCGTGGGTGAAAAGCTATTGGTCGTTGCCTCAATCAGCGTGGTCTCTCAATCTGCCTTATCCGCCGTTCTGGTCAATGCCGGCAAACTATGGATTCCACTTCTCGCCCATTTCGTCTTTACGAGTCTCGTCTCGCTGGGGATCTTCTGGTTTGGCGCACGCCGCTACGTCTACAGTCTATCGGCCGGGGTCTTTCTGCATCTGCTGTATAACTTGGCCGTTTTAGGGCTCCTCGGATGAACCTCAGAGGATTCCTGGCCATCGTCAATAAGGAACTGCGCGCTCTGACTCAAGAGCGCACGATCCTGATTGCGTTTGCCATCCAATTGTTTATCGCCTCGTTCTCTTCCGCTCTGCTATCAGGCCTTATCTCCGTCTACGATCCGGATGCGATCCAATTGAGCGAACGACTTAGGCCCCGGGTGGGGGTGGTGGGGGCGCGCGATCATCCGATCATCGGATTTCTGGATGCGCATCACGCGCGAGTCTCCGTTTTCAATGAGCTGGGACGAGCAGCCGACGCTCGGCGTGCGGGTCAACTGGACACGGTCATTGCGGTTACTGCCGAGGACACGCTTGAGCTTTATCTGCCCGCCTCCGAGACGCAAGCAAAGCTCTTGAAGATCGTTTTGCGCCGCCCTCTTAAGCAATATGAACAACTCCTAAGGAGGCGTAACGGCATCCGTATGCGTTACCAGGATATCAAAGGGGAGCCTTCGACGTCGTTCGAATTTCGCTATGGTATCCTGGTGCCTATGCTGATGTTTTTTCCGGCTTTTGTCGCGGGAGGGATTGTCATTGACACGGTATCCCAGGAGTTCACCGATCGAACGTTAGAGACCTTGTGGTCGGCCCCCCTATCCCTGAATGCTATTCTGCTAGCTAAGTCTGCTGCAACGTTACTCGTCACTGCTGTACAGTGCGTTTTGTGGTTGGGGCTACTATCTCTAAACGGCGTCAGGATTGGGAACTGGGGCGGAGTTCTCGCTATTGCGCTTATTGGATCCTCACTGATCGCGATCATCGCAACGTTGATCGCTCTGAGTTTCCAGGATCGGGAGCGGTCCCAGTTCGTGTACGCGCTTTTTATCGTCTCCGCTACGAGTTTGAGTACCTTCTTACCCCAGTCTCCCCTTGCACTTGTGAGCAGGCTGTCGGTAGGCGATCCTACTTCGGGATGGGTTCAGATTGTGAGTTATGTTGGCCTGCTTATGATTGCGCTAACGGTTTTGCTCAATGTATCCAAGCCGCTGATCACCCGTTCGGATACCTAACCAATATTTCGGGTCGGTCATTGAATGATTGAAAGGGTGCCCGGTGATTAGATGACCTTGCGGGTTAGATAGATATGCAAGGTATCTTCTGCCGGTGCTTGATTCTCGTAGGTCTCGACGATTTTAAGCCCCTCGTTTTCGAGCCAGGCAGGATCCATTGTCTGGTTAATCTGGACTACGGCCCACGCGCCGGGTGCCATCAGCTTAGCCGCCATCTGTAGGGATTGGTGACACCATGTCGTTCTGGTCGAGGATTCAAAACTGAACCATGCCAGGTTGTCGATGTCAATCTCATCGATGCTATATCCTGCCGGTGCTCGATTTGCAACTGTGTTGGACATCGTCAATTCTCGTGCGATAGTCATATCTTATCTCCTGATCGCTGTATGGTGCCCCGGTTTACAGATCCGGGTATCTCGGAGTTCTTTTGACTTCCTTGCTTATCTATAGTGTAGGTGCGCGGTACGCTTGGTACGCCAGACGTTGGGATGAAATCTCAATACGTCGATGGATGGAGTCGGGACCTGGTCATTCGACCAGGATGCGGACGGGCTTCCGGTTCTGTCCTTTTGGACTAAGGATGTGTTTTGCGACGATGCGTGTTAAACATAAGCAACCTGTGCTCTTCTGGATTGGGTGGTGCCTCGTCCTCTGGACCAGCACGGTGCTGCGGCTTGCGTCTCCGGACTGGGATCAGGGGGTTGCCGCGCATCCCGACGAGCGTTTTCTGTTAGGTGTTGCACACGATCTATCGCTCTATGCCAATCCTTGTGAGGTTTCCCCGGATTTTCCCTATGGGCAGTTGCCGGTCACCCTCATATCTTTCCTTGTAAGGCTGGTTCCTCAAGCAGATCCGCTCTATAGCAGCCGCCTGCTCTCAGGGTTGGGGGGCGTTCTCCTCGTTGCACTGACCGGTCACTGTGGTTTTAGGTTGAGTCGCTCGCGAACCGGCGGATTGTTGGCCGCTGTTCTGGCTGCATTCTGTCCATTTTTAATCCAGCAGGGCCACTTCTATACCGTGGATCCATGGGCTGCCATTTTCTGTACGCTTGCGATGCTTCTCGCTATGAAGCAGCGATGGTACTTGAGCGGCGGCTTTGTCGGTCTTGCCGTCGCCTGTAAGGCTTCGTCTGTTTGGTTTGGTGTCTCTCTAGGGGTTGTGATGATGATTGTGAGGCCGTCCCGGGCCTGGACCCGTTCTGGTTTACGCCTCGTTTCCGGTTTTCTGTCCGGTTTATTCATCGGTTCTCCTTGGCTTGTGCTGGCGCCGTTGCAGTGTTGGCGAGGGCCGTTTGTTCAAGCGCAATTGGCGTCCGGACGATTCACATTCCCGTATACGCGCCAATATGCGCAAACTCTTCCCTGGATCTATCCTTTCGTCCAGATGTTGCTTTGGGGAATGGGGCCTGTCATTACGCTAGCAGGTTGCCTTACGTTATGCAGGTCGTTTGCGGATGCGGCGTGGAAGCGTCGTCCCTATGTCTTCGCTGTCGTGCCTACGGTTCTTTTCTTTGTCGTGACCGGTGGTCTGTATGTGAAATATCCGCGTTACCTGCTCCCGATTTACCCACTATGGATAGGGTTCGCAGCAAAGGGCTGTCTCGACCTCTTCCGCGTTTTCTATGGGGCCAGGAGGTGGTGGGGGCGTGTGGGGCTGCTCCTTATCTTGACCTTGCCCACATGCATCCTGGGGATTGCTCAGGCATCAGTATACACCGGTCTACACCCCTGGGTGCAGGCATCACGCTGGATTTACGCCCATATCGACGAAGGGGCCACCCTGGTGGTTGAGTCCTGGGATCATCCACTGCCGGTTCCCTTGCCTTCTGGTGATCCGTCACGCTATGAGCAGGTCACGGTGTCGGTTTTGGATCATAGTCAGACTTCAATCTCACGTCTCGAGCTGCTCGACCTTTCTCGAGCGTCCCAGGCCGTTGTGTTGGCAAGCCGGCGGAACTATGGGGTTGTCGCTCGTCGTCCCGAACGCTTTGAAGCTATGTATCGCTGGTACGAAACCCTATTTGAGGAGAGAGAGGCTTTGGTTTTCAGTCGCTGTCCCCGGATAGGGTGGGTTGCTTTCAGCGACGATCCATTCCGAGGATTCCGGAAGCATGACGTTCCCTCGATGGGCGATTATTGTGATGCTGAATTCGTGATCAGATTACCGAGACTCGATGAGAGTTTTCGCGTCTATGATGCACCTACGACGGTGATCCTGTTGAGTGGCAGTGAATGATTGGGGAGCAACTGCGGGGTTGTGTAGCCTCCGGCTTTGCAATATTAAAGTCTCCCTGATGTCTTATTGGTTTGCGTTGTTGCAGTGTTGTCCGACCTTATTTCTGTGTTAGAATCTACTTCTGGAGTTACCGAATGGTCAATCCGTTTCCACTTGTGATGTTATCCGGTTTGGTTGGCAGCCTGCTGTTACTATTGGTAGGCTCAGTATCTCCCTTCCGCAAGTATCAACTGCCCCTCTCGGCTGCCTGGACGACACTGCTCACAATTCTGTGGCTTCTCGTTCCCGTGGAGGGACGTTGGGTATTATCGGTATGGGCCCCGAGTTCGGTGCTAGAGGGCTGGCTGATTACGGATATCACGCCGGCGCTCTGGTTGGGTGGGGTTGCGATTGGTCTGATGATAAGTGGGGCGCTTTGGGTGAGTGTGGCAGAACGCCGGCACGAGATGCCGCTGACCGGCGCTTTGCTGGTTATCTTTCTCACTATCACACTTACGATGTTGTTGAGCGGCACGCTCCTTATGACGCTTGCGATGTGGGCTGTCTTTGATCTCTTCTGGGTCGTCTCCCGACTGATGGCCGGGGAGGATGGGAATCGGGTTATTTGGTCTGCGGCCCTTCATGGCACGTCTTCCCTGTTGTTGTGGGGGGTCTCGCTTCTCCTGCTTGAACAGGGCGAGAGCAGTTTGTGGTGGCTGATGCACCCCTCGCAACCGGCACGTATCCTTATGGTGGTGGGGGGACTCATTCGGTTGGGCTTTTATCCGTTTCAGATTGTCTTCCCGGCCAACGTCTCGACGTCTCGCACACTTACGCTTATGGGTTTGATGGGACCGGTATCCGGGATCAGTCTTCTCTATCGGTTGCTTGATCTGCCCGGTGTTGAGAACCTATCCTCGCTGTTCGTAGTTTGGGGAAGTTTCTCCATTCTCTGGTTGGGCGTCATCGCTCTGACCCATCTCGATCATCGGGAAGGGAGTCTTTGGGGATCTCACACTGTTTTTTTGGCCATTGTCACGGCATCGCTAGCTTCCCGTCTCAGCTCATGGTTGTTGATTGGAGCTATGACTTGGCTGTCAACGATTGCCTTATTCATCAGCACGCGACGTTGCTTCAATAACCAGCCGTTTTGGGGTCTGCTTCGCTTGCTTGCTATCTGTTTGCTTTTGGGGGCTCCGATATCCGTTCTCGGACAGATGTATAGCTTATCTTTAACCTCGACGCTGCTCGCGCAAATTGTTATGGGTTTGGGCTTGACGTTGACCAATGGTGCGCTTATGTATGCGCTCAGCCAGAGAGCTCAGGCCAGGATTGACGAACCCTGGCCTGCCCAACGCATCACCCGAGTTGTGGGGTTTATGATGATTCTGATGAGCCTTATGGTCCTTGCGCCTCTTGCGCCCTCGATGGATTTCACCTGGACCGCTTTCATCCTCTGGGGGATCGCCCTTCTGATAGGTGTGGCCCTTGCGATCTGGCATGACGTCATCGTTATATACGTTCAGCGTTGGATTCCTCTCCTGGATTTTCTGGACATGGGCTGGGCCTATCGGTCCATCTGGCAAGGTTCGGAGAATTTACTTGGTGTTCTGCGCGTTACCTCAGAGGTTCTTGAGGGCCGTGGCTCGATTCTGTGGTCCGTGTTGATTCTGCTATTGGTCCTGATGGTGGTGGGGGGGCGATGAGTCCATTTTCGGTCTGGCTAGAACGATTTGCCAATCTTGTATCGGTGCCGGCTGCGTGGGGTATTTTTGTAACCGGTGCTGTGATCTATCTGATTACCGCATGGCGGATTCGCTTTTTAGCGCTCATTGTGCAGTATGTCTTCATCGGAGTCCTGTTCGCGCGGATATTCGATCAGCGTCCTGAGATGGCGATGATGAAGACGTTGGTGGGGTGGCTCGTATCTGGGGCTTTGCTGCTGAGTGCCAAAATCCGGGGGCGATCGTTGAAAAGCCAACAATCCGCGCCTACTATGCAATGGGCTGTGAATTTACCGTTTCGGATCATAAGCTTGCTAATCGTTACGGTTATCGCCCGGCTAGCCTCTGAAAAATATACTTTGCCTTACGTGTCTGCCGATCTGGGTTTGGCCTGTTTTCTCCTCTCTGTATTAGCTATCCTCTATATGGGCACTGAAGATGATCCTGGCGTTGTCGGGGTGGGGGTTTTGAACATTCTGGCTGCGCTCGATATCTTTTATTTGGCGCAGGATCCGGGTTTGATGGTTTCCGGATTGTTAGTCGGGGTTAGCCTGTTGGTTGGCCTCGCTGCTTCTTACTTAACCGTCACTGAGGTGCCGACGTGAACTTACCTGGTCCCATATTCTTCCTTGGCTCGTTATTGGCAACCGCGATTCTTCTCCAAGTATTCAGACGCTGGACTTGGTTAATGGCATGGCTCGCGACCGCTGTGACCGGCGCCTTGGGCGGGTTGATGGCTTTCGCAGATTTCGAGGTGCCAATTTCATTTCAGGGTAACAGTGTCACTTTTGGTCAATCCCTCAACGTTCTGGGGCGTATCATGGTGATCGAACCGGTTGATCGACTACCCCTGGCGTTCATGTGCTTTACGGCTGCCGGGCTGTTTATCATCGCGTGGCGGTTGCTTCCTCACTCAAACTTTTATCCTGCCGGGGTGGCTATGGTTGCCCTGCTTTCGGGTGCCCTGATGGTTGAGCAGGTCGTCTATGCTGCACTTCTGGTCGTGATGGCCGCGCTTTTTGGCATTTTTCCCCTTTATGAACCGGTTGTTCGAGAAGATGGCACTCATTATGGGGGAAGCTCTAAGGGAGGCCTCCAGTATATCGCTTACATCTCTCTGGCCCTGCCCGGCCTGATGATCACGCATCTGCTGCTGGAGCAAGCGTCCTTGTTCCCCAACGACATAGGATTACTCCGTACCTCTACCGTTCTGTTGGGTCTGTCCTTTGCGCTGCTGTTAGGTGCCGTTCCTTTTCAATCTTGGCTGTCGACCGTTGCGATGGATGGCTCCCCGCCTGTTGTGACCTTCCTCTTTACCGTTAATCTGGGGACCGTCTGGTTTCTACTTCTAGCCTACCTTGATACCTATCAATGGCTCGGTGAGCAAGCGTCGTTGGCTTCTCTGTTTACCAGTGTGGGATTGACGATGATCGTCGTGGGGGGCGTGCTCGCGGCAGCTCATCACCGGTTAGGACGTATGGTTGGGTATGTGACCCTGGTTGATAATGGTGCGATGTTGGTCGCTTTGGGCACCCAACAGCTTTCCGGCTTAGCCCTGACGGTTCTTATGCTTCTAGCACGTCCTATCGCTCTGGGATTGATGACGTTGGGACTCGATGGTCTGCGACGCTTTGGCGATGGGAACGATCATCTTGAATTCCTTCAGGGGGCTGCGTGGATTACCCCGTGGCGGACCCTGGCTTTCGTCGTCGGCGGCATTGCGATGGCCGGTTTTCCTTTGACCCTTGGCTTTTCCGTGCGTTGGGGATTCTACCGATTACTTACGCAGTCCAATCTCTTCTTGGCTGTGATTGCCCTCTCAGGGAGCGCCGGGGTGATGATGGGGTTGGTCACCGCGTTACGCGTCTTCCTGGCGCCTTCACCTGAGACCCTACATCGTGGGACGGGGGATGGTGTTCGTGATGATCCTGTCGTTCTGTTTCTTATCTTAGCCCTGGTCGTCGCCACCACGGGACTGGGACTCTTTCCCCAGACTTTGGCGGAGCTGGCGATGCAGGTCGCCGAGGGATTTACGTTCTTCACGACCTAAAAAGGACCGCTTATGTCGCTTAATCTATTTGACCTACGCATCAGGCAGCGAGACTATTTGCTCCGTATTGCCCAAGCGATGGTTTCCCGTCTGAAAGTCAGAGCGGTTCTGCGCCTGATCCTGCAGGCATCGGTCGACATGCTCCAAGGACAGGCCGGGCTTATCGCGCTCGAAGACGATATGGGCGACTTCACATTTTCAGCGAGTTATGGATTGCCTCCCGCGATGGTTGATTCGTTCATCCCTCTAGTTGAGGATATGCCTAAGGTTGAGGACTCTGAAGATTTTGCGATCCCCGATCTGGCATCCAAGCTCAGCAGTATCGCCCAGGAGACGGGCCTTTTGCTCCGTCAAGTCGTCGCTCTCCCTATGGTTGCCGAACAGGTTTTTCTAGGGGCCATTTTTATTTTTCGATCTCACAGCACGCGATTCTCGCCCGATGACCGTCAGATCCTGGCAAGCTTTGCCAACTATGCTGCTATCGCGGTCAACAACGCCCATCTTTATGAGACGGCCGTTACGGAACGTCAACGATTAGACGCGCTGTTAGAATCGAGCGCGGATGGCATTATGGTGCTGAAGCCGAATCTGCAGATTGAGCGCATTAATCGGGCGTTTGTCTCTTTGACCGGATGGGACAGTGAAGAAGCGGTGGGGCGCCGTTACGATGAGGTCATTGCATGGGAGCGGCGGCAGTCGAACTTGACACTCAAAGAGGCGGTCGATCAAGGTTGGCCCGGCAGAGAGGGGCCCACTCTTTACGTTGAAGGTGAGCTTCGGAGACGCAATGGTAGTGTCGTCTCGGTGGGCATCACATATGCCCCGGTGACGTCTCGTAACAGGCGGCTGCTCAATATCATCGGTACCACTCGGGATATCACACATTTTCGCGAGGCCGATACGTTAAAGGATACCTTTATCTCCGTGGTATCTCACGAGCTCAAGACCCCTATTTCAATTATCAAGGGCTATGCTGAAACCCTTCGGCGCCCTGAGGCCCGGCGGAATACGGAACTGGTGGATGAGATGCTGAACGAAATCGTCAGCGAATCCGATCGTCTGGCTCGCCTCGTCGATGACCTGCTGGACGCCTCGCGTTTGGAGGCTGGGGGTTTGGCCTTTCACGAGATCGAGGACGTGGATATGAGTATGATCGCTCTGCGCGTCGTCGAGCGCTATCAGGGACAGACAGAGCGGCATAAGCTGCAGCTTGACTTCGCGGATGATTTCCCGTTGATCCAGGGGGATGCACAGCGGTTAGAACAGGTCGTGGATAATTTAGTGTCCAATGCGATTAAATATTCGCCACGCGGTGGCCCCGTTACCATCCATGGGCGCTCTTCACCCGCTGAGGTTATCGTTTCGGTCTCGGACGAGGGAGTCGGCATCCCTTTGGACGAGCAGGAGCGGATTTTTCATCGATTTTACCGGAGGAAGGGACCAGAGACTCGGGCTGTTTCGGGCACAGGTTTGGGACTTTACCTGGTTCGAGCAATCGTCGAAGCGCACGGTGGCCGGATCTGGATTGATAGCACGCCGGGGCAAGGTGCTACCTTCTACGTGGCGCTTCCGAGGGAAACCGGATTAGCCCTTCCTCAGAGTGAGATTGCGATCTAGGTCGCCGCAAAGTTTTTAGAGCGATATTTTTTGAGGCAGGAGTGATAGGACTATGCTACTGGCTGAATTGTGCTTGTCGAATCCAATTTTTGCTGTAGACTTAATTGTTGGGATATGCTAATTTAAGATGATAATGCAAGGTTTATTGTGTGCCGGAGGAGTATACTAAATGCCACCTAGATTTGTAGCAGCAGTGACTTGCCCTTCCTGTGGGACTCGCTTCCAAACCCAAGTTGAGCAGATTTTGGATGTTCGTGTGGATCCGTCCGCGCGGAACCGGATGATCGGTGGGGCCGTTAACGTCGCAGTTTGCCCTGCATGTGGAACTGCAGGATCGTTGAACATCCCCTTTATCTACCATGACCCTGAGAAAAAGGCGGCCCTGCTCTATCTCCCGGCAGAATCTGGATCCAATGAGGTCGAGAGGCAGCAGGCGGCTGGACGTCTCGCGCGGCAGCTTATGGATTCTATGCCGACGGAGGAGCGTAAGGGGTACTTGTTGCAGCCGGAAACGTTTATCACGATGGACTCTATGGTTAAACGCGTCCTCGAGCTTGAGGGGGTCTCCGAGGAGGAGATGGCTCAAAACCAAGAGTATCAAGAGCTTCTCGGTGCGTTCCTTAGTGTTGAGGAGGATGAGTGGGCGCAGTTGCTCGAAGAAAACGAGGAAAAGATCACGGAGGGGTTCTTCTCTCTCGTGGAATACGTCTTGCGTGTTTCAGCTCAGCAGGGCGCAGATAACGCAGAGGCTGAGAAGATCAATGCGCTGTATGATTTCATCGTTGAAGAAACTTCGTTGGGACAGCGACTCCAATTACGCTCCGAGATCGTACAGACGTTTGCAGACAATCCCTCCCGGGACACCTTGTTGGAAGCACTGGTGAATGCGCCGGATGAAGATACGGTGAGCGTGCTTATCCAATCCGGGATCTCGTTGATTGATTATACTTTCTTCCAAAAGCTGCTCCAGATGATTGACGAAGCCGACGATCCAGATACGGCTGAGACTCTGCGGGGACTTCGCAGGCGGATTTTGGATATGCGTGATGAAATGGTTCAACAGTCTGAGGCTGTCATGCGTCAACGTTCCGCACTCTTGGGCAAGCTGATGGGGTCTGAGGATCCGAAGAAGATGGCCAACAGTCATCTCTCCGAGCTCGATAATCTCTTCTTCATGGTTCTGAGCTCCCAGATTGAGGAAGCTGAGCAAGAGGGCAACGATGAGCTTCTTGAGGACCTTCGACAGGTTGCGCGGGTTGTCAATGAGGTGATGGAGGGGCAATTGCCTCCCGAGGTTGCCTTGATCCGGCGTTTGATGGTTGCGCCTTCTGAAGAGGCGCTTGAGGAGCAGCTTAGATCCAGCCGAGAGCTGTTGACCGCGCGCTTCTTCCTGTATCTGCAAGTGCTTGAGGCCTCGGCACGTGAGGAGGGACAAGCCGAATCCGCTGATCAGATCGCTGACATTCGAGCCGTTGCGGAGTCCGTCGCCCCTGAGGCCGCTGCGCAGGCCGCGTCAATGCAGGAAGGTGCCGAGCAGCCCGGGGCGGTTCAGCAGCCGGTTACTGCTCAGCCCGAGGCCTCGCGGAAAAGGCCTGCTAGAGGTCCTGTCCTGTTAGATCGGCAGGAAGAAGACGAGGATGAAAGTTCCTCATCTGAGAAACGGACACCCTCGGGGTTGATTATTCCGGGATAGCGCAATTTGTCAGAGCGAGGCGTGCTGATTGGGGCGCCGAGCGTTTGAGACATCTTATCGTTTGATGGTAGAATCAGGGGTAGGGGATTTCCTCGCCCCTGATTTGTCTTTTCACGGGTTGTTCAGTCCAGCGGGAGATAATTATGTCTAGAGATGTACTCGTTCTTGTGGATGGTCATTCGCTTGCGTACCGAGCTTATCATGCGTTACCTAACGATCTTCAATCGCCCAGCGGAGAGTTGACCAACGCATCCTATGGATTCACGCTGATGCTTCTATCGGTGTTGGAAGATGAGGATCCGGACTATATTATCGTCGCGTTTGACAAGGGGCCCTCGTTCCGCGTCGAGGAGTATGAAGCGTACAAAGCGCATCGCGAGAAGATGCCTGACGAGATGCGAGCACAGATGTCCCGTATCCGTGAGATTGTATCCGCCTTTGGTATTCCGATCGTTGAGCTTGAGGATTATGAAGCCGACGATCTTCTCGGTACGCTGTCCCTTCAAGGGAGTGAGCAAGGACTCCAAGTTCTTATTGTGACCGGGGATCGGGATGCGCTTCAGTTAGTGAGTGAGCGTGTCACGGTGTTGACCTCTGGGCGAAGGTTTTCCGATACCCGGCGCTATACGCCGGATAAGGTGCGGGAAAGATATGGTCTGGATCCCGAACAGTTGATCGATTACAAGGCATTGATCGGTGATCGATCGGATAACATTCCAGGAGTCCGAGGGGTCGGGGAGAAAGGTGGAGAGAAACTTCTCGGCAAATATGGAACCTTGGATGGCATCTACGAACACCTTGATGAGATTACGACGCGATACCAGAATGCCCTCAAGAAATACAAAGAGGATGCCTATTTGAGCTTGAAGCTCGGTAAGATCGTACGGGACGTACCCGTCACGCTGGATGTGGAGTCCGCCAAGCGCAATCGGGGCTTTGACCGGTCGGAAGTGATGCGTATCATGCAGGATTTGGGGTTCCGGACACTTTTCAACCGTGTTTCGGACGCGATGCCCTCTGTATCGGAGAAGCAGGATCTGCAACTAAGCCTGTTTGAGGATGAAGCGGTCTCTTCGTCCTCGATGTCAACTTCTAGCCTCGGTACCTATCATCTTGTGAGTGATGAGGAGGCACTGCGTCATCTGGCACAGCGCTTACAGGATGCAGCAGTCGTCGCGTTTGACACGGAGACGACGAGCACGGACGCGATGGCTGCAGATCTCGTGGGTATCTCGCTCACCGATACAGAGGAAGAGGCTTGGTATATACCCATCCGAGAACCTGAAGGTAAGCAAGCCCTAGATCTTGACATCATCCAAGCGTACCTGGGCCCCATCTATGCAGACAGTTCGATTTTGAAGATCGGACACAATCTTAAGTACGACATGGAGATCGTGCATCGCTTTGGGATGCCGGTTGAGGGCCCTCTCTTTGACACGATGATCGCCGAGTGGGTTCTCAATCCCGATGCATCGCTGGGTTTGAAAAACCAGGCGTGGATTCGATTGGGCGTTCAAATGACTGAGATCAAGGAACTGATCGGCACGGGTCGCAATCAAAAGACGATGGACGAGGTCGAGCTCGCACGCGTGGTTCCCTATGCATGTGCGGATGCGGATATGACGCTTCGATTAGCCAATATCCTCAAGCCAGAACTGGAAAAACGGGAGCAATTGGGGCTCTTTCAAGATCTGGAAATGCCACTTCTGCCCGTTTTGACTGAGATGGAACTGACCGGCATCAAGGTTGACGTCGATTGGATGGAAGCCCTCTCCTCAGAGTTGGACGAACGCTTGACGCGTTTGGAGGAGGCGATCTACCAGTACGCAGGTGTGGATTTCAACGTGAACTCAACCCAGCAGCTGTCAGATGTGCTTTTTGAGACGTTGGGACTCTCGACCCGTGGCACGCGTAAGACGAAGACCGGGCATTATTCGACGCGAGCTAGTGTGTTGGAAGGACTCAAGGGCGATCATCCGATCATTCAGGCTATCTTGGATTATCGGGAGCTCTCGAAGCTCAAGTCAACCTATGTCGATTCCCTGCCGGGTCTGATCAATGCGACGACCGGTCGGATTCACACTTCCTATAATCCGACAGGGACGGTGACCGGTCGGATCTCGTCGGCAAATCCGAACCTGCAGAATATCCCGATTCGCACAGAGGAAGGGCGAAGGGTGCGCCGGGCCTTTGTTGCGGAAGATGGCTGGCTTCTGGTCGGGGCGGATTATTCGCAGATCGAGCTCCGGGTTATGGCTCACGTATCAGAGGATGCGAGTATGATCGAAGCATTCCGTCGGGATGAGGATATCCACGCCACGACCGCCTCGGCTGTCTTTGGAGTTCCGCTGGACGAGGTCTCGTACGACCAACGGCGAATTGCCAAGGCCGTAAACTTTGGGCTCATCTATGGTCAAAGCGCCTATGGCCTGGCCCGTCAGCTCGATCTAGATTTCGGTGAGGCCCAGTCATTTATCGATCGATATTTCGATCGGTTCCCCGGCGTCAAGGCTTATATGGATCACATCCAGGCAGTGGCTGAGGACCAGGGATATGTAGAAACCCTCCTCAATCGGCGGCGCTATTTCCCCGAACTCGCCGATGGCAACAAGGTATCTCACCGTAGACGGCAGGCAGCCTTACGCATGGTTATCAATACTCCGATTCAGGGAACGGCTGCGGATATTATCAAGTTGGCGATGATCCGGATGGATCGTATGCTAACTGAGAAAGACCTGCGCGCTCGTATGCTGCTTCAGGTCCACGATGAGGTTGTGCTAGAGGTCCCTGAAGAAGAGATTGAGGAGACTCTCCCTGTGGTTCGGTCGACGATGCGCGGGGCGTTCAACCTCGTCGTGCCGTTGAAGGTTGATATAGAGACCGGTCCAAACTGGCAGGAGATGGCGTAGCTGCGATCGGATCGCTATTCCCCCAGGCTTTCCAGCCATACCTCAACGGTACGTCCAACCGCTTCGAGGCTGGCTTCGTACACTTTGTCCGGGGTATCCTCGGTGGTGTGCCAATAGGGATAGTCGAAGTCGATAATATCCACAGCCGTCACTCCCATACGCGCAAAGGGTATGTGATCGTCGAGTATGGCATAACGATACTGTGGTATGAAGCGGTCTCCGTATCCCTGATCAATGGCGATCTGCCACAGCTCTCGGCTCAGATCCGGGTCTGAATTTCGATCATAGTAGATGTTCTGGTCGCGATCTCCGATCATATCCACGACGACAACGGCTTGCAGGGGGCGCTCGCCGTTATCGCCCCAATGTGCAGCCATATAGGATGAACCGACGATCCAATCCCAGCCATCAAGATACCCATTGTCCTCGGCATCGAAGAATGCGAGGTAAACGGTGTGATTCGTTTTCTCAACATCAAGGGTACGTGCTAGCTCGAGGAGGACTGCGACGCCGCTCGCTCCATCGTTTGCACCCAGTACGGGCTGGGTGGGGCGGGTTGGATCTTCA
>DAOTTS010000216.1:0-13918 GCA_034437735.1 Anaerolineae bacterium | reverse complement strand
GCGTTGGCTGTTCATTTCTCTCTGCGGCTAGTCCTAGCGGGCCTTTTTGTGTTGCTCGTTCTCGCTGCCATACCGGTACTGAAGCACTTTTACCCTCAAAAACACTTGCTTATTCCAGTTCTGCTGGTTCTTACCGTCGGAGAGGTAGCGCGCAGCTTAGGAGCCACACCGACTACGTATCTTCAAAAGGAGATGCGCTTCAAGGAACTAGCGGTACTCCAACTCTTGACTTCCTTTACGATGACCCTCGTCGGGCCCACTATGGCTTGGGTTGGGTGTGGTGTATGGGCCATTGTAGGTGAGAAAATCAGCGGAGTGATTATGGCCACCTTTATAGTATGGGTATTCATTCATCCTTGGCAGTTGCATTGGAGATTTGACTGGGATATCATAAGATGGTACGTGAACTATGGTAAGTTCGTTTTCTTGACGGGTAGTGCGAACAAGATAGTGAATGAGTTTGACGATTTCTGGATTGGCACAGTGTTAGGTTCACGGTCACTCGGTTTTTATTCAAAGGCTTATGAGTTTGCTAACTATCCCCGCCGGATGGTCAGTGATCCAATTATGAAGGTCTTATTGCCTGCGTTTGCCAAGGTTCAAGACAGCCCAATCCGACTCTCTCAGGCGTACTATCGAGCCTCAAGCTTAATTGTAAGAGTAGGTTTCTTGGCTGGGGGTGCTCTATTGTTAGTAGCACGTGAATTTGTCCTGACGTTCCTAAAATCTCAGTGGCTTCCAATGGTACTCACGTTCCGACTGATGGTTATCTTTGTCTTGCTGGAGCCTTTGAGAATTGTCTCCGGTAATTTGGTCAATGCTGTTGGGCATCCAGAATACCAGACTCGCACTCGGCTTACCCAGAGCATTATCTCCATTCCTCTGGTCATTTTGGGCGCTCATTGGTGGGGGATCCAAGGGGTAGCAATCGCTGTGGATGTGGTGCTGCTTGTTGGCTTATTCATTATTCTTTATCAAATCGAATCGATAGTTCAGATTTCCCTTCTGAAAATGTTGCTGTACCCGACCATTGCGCTCGGGATTGGGCTATTACTGGGATTTCAAATCTCCAGCCTGGCGCCAGACATAGCTCCTCTTCAGTTAGCGATTAAAACAGTAGTTTTTGGCTCAATTTACATCTTAGTGCTAGTATTGTTTGAGCGAAAGGAATATAAAGCACACCTAATGAGCATTTCACAGCTATTGCGAAATTCGTTCAAGTTGCTTGGAGGGAGCGGATGAAACACAAGAAGCAATAGAATATACATCGCATATGGTTAACCACATGCGAGCCGACTTCTTCTGTAGTATGCGTGGATCAATAGGCTTTCTAGTCGAAAATTGAAGCTTAACTTTTATTGCCACCCTTGACTCCAATGAAAAGTGCTAACTTACCGCAGGGCACGCAGAGAATGCGAAGAAAAGATAGAGATTTTCAAGATTATCTTTCTGTTTCCTCGATATTTTCGAATCATCTCTGCGATTTCTTTGGCCTCTGCAGTGAAAATGATCTTCTTTCAGTAGAGTCATCCTTACATATAAAAGATGCAGCATCGACTTCCATTGGAACACGAATAGCATTCAGATTGGAACAGGATAGTTAAGATATGACTACTGTACCTCAAAAATGGTCACAAACTAAATCGAGGCTGATGTTCATACTTAGCTCTGAGAGGTCTGGGTCAACGTTATTACGCGTGACGATGGGAAGACACAGTCGGATTATCGCACCCTCTGAACTGTGGCTTATGTGCTTTCATGACTATGAAGCTTGGCGTCAGGGATGGCCCTTCGCTATCGAGAGTCTAGTGAATTTCTTCGAGATGATCGATCAACCAAAAACTGTCGCTGAAATCGATGCCCTATGCCAAAGTTTAAGCACGACCGATGTCTATCGCTGGATGTTGAGCTACCTCGCTCCAGATTCCTTACTTCTCGATAAGACACCAGCCTATGCCAGGGATCTAAACTCTATGTTACGATCACGGAAGTTCAATCCATTCTACATTTGGTTAATTCGACACCCTCTAGGTGTGGTTGACTCACACGCTCGCTTAGTTCGACGGCATAGAGACTACCCATGGATCAAGGTGCTAGTCCGGAAAATTATTGATTCGACCGAAATGCTTATCGGAGGAGGTATGACGAAACTGGCTCGAAGGCGCGAATCTATGTGGGTCATTCAAAACAAGAATATTCGCTACTTCTTATCATGTATACCCGAGAATCAGAAATATGTTGTCCATTTTGAGGATTTGGTAACTTCTACCCAAGTTACTCTTGATAAGCTTTGTAAGGCTATTGGCATAGCTTTGGAACCTAACATGCTATCTCTAAATCCAAGGGATTATAAAACTAACCCAAGGATCGGAGATTCTACCTTTCATAAACGCAGCAGTATAGATCCGAGCACAGCGCATCGATGGAAAAGAGGATTTTCTGAACATATTTTAAGAGCAAAGACACTGAAGCTAATGCGCGATATTGGGGTGATGGAGACCTCCACTCACAGCAATTGAGCAGTAAGCTATAGTTAACTCAGAGGGAGGAAATCTTGCCCAAAGATAACGCGAAAATATGCATTGTAACAGCCTCGATTCCCCCTGTTTTTGCCGGTGGTGGCTTGAGAGCCTACCACTACGCCAGACGATTGCACGAGGAGAAGAAACTTGCATTTATCTTGACGAGGCAACCTCATCCCGATTATGAGATATGGAAAGAGTGGAGGGAATCAGAGGCACTTTCTAAGAAAAAGATCACAAGGGTGCCCAGCATACGTGGTCATAAGCAGGGACTTCTCAGCTCAATTTGGCGAATTTGGTCTGAGTACGTGGTACTTCTGCTGCACATTACTTACCATTTATTGCATCATAGGGATTCATTTGAAATCGTACACTGCTTTGGGGCCGGGAATATGTTGTCATTATACGCCGTTGGCGTAGGAAAAGCGCTAGGCAAGAAAACCGTGCTAGAAATGACGCTTTTAGGAAGTGATGATCCTGTATCTATACAAAAGAACGACTCGATCGGAGTGAAAGGACACTTTCGTGTTTGGCTCTTCAGTATGGCAGATGTTGTCATAAGCAAATCTCCAGCTTTAAGTTCCACTTACATGTCATCGGATCTAAACACCGAAAAGCTACGAGAGATATCAAATCCCGTAGACGTTCACAGATTCTGCCCTCCAAGCGAGAATGAAAAATTGAGACTACGCGGCAGACTGAATCTCAGGGCCAAGCAAAAGCAACCGGTCATTCTGTTTGTGGGGAATATTGTAAAGCGCAAAGGAGTCGACCTTTTGGTGGATTCTTTTGCTGAAGTTGTGAAGACGCATTCAGACGTATTGCTTCTACTGGTAGGATCCACCAACTTTACCAGAGAAAACGGCGGGGATTTTGCTGCAAAGATGAAACGACGAGTCAATGATCTGGGACTCGCAGACCAAGTCGTCTTCACAGGCTTGGTTAACAATGTAGAGGAGTACATGAAAGCAAGTGATGTCTTCGTGTTCCCCTCACGAAGAGAAGGTTTACCCAATGTTCTGCTAGAGGCTATGGCAACGGGCTTGCCCGCCGTGGTCCTAAATATCGAGGGTATAACGAAGTATGTGATCCGAAACAGGGAAGAAGGTATCGTAATAGAGAATGAAGACCCTATGGAATTTGCCTTGGCGATCAATGAGCTATTGGACAATAGACCTTTATATGAGAAGATTTCGAAAAACGCGAGAAGAAGAGTAAAAGTGAAGTTCTCAAACGAGATCATTGATCGCCAGTATGCGAAGATCTATAAGGCATTGCGGAGTCATACGTAGAACCAGCGCAGGATTCAGGAGCAAACTAACATGGAAACTCAACTCGGTGTTTGTATGATAATCTCTTCCTTTCATCCCAAAATTGGGGGAGCAGAACGCCAAGCTCAGCGACTGGCGGCACGATTGATCGAAAAAGGAGTTGGGGTGCACGTCCTCACGCGACGCTATAAAGGATTAAAGGACTATGATGAGATAGAAGGAATCCCTGTTCATCGCGTTCCTATCGTAGGCACAGGAATACTTGCAGCATTCAGTTACATCTTGTCTGCTATTATATGGCTTTCTCGCAATCATCATCGGTTTCAGATCTTACACTGTCATATACCGCTTTCTCCTGCAACCATCGGGGTCATAAGTAAGCTTCTGTGGAAGAAAAAAGTCATAGTCACAATCGCCGGCAGGGGCGTAGAGGAGATGCCCTTCGGACGTGTCAGGTGCAGGCTACTGCGGTTGGTCGACCTATTCATTGTCCTCAATGAGGAAAGCAAGACACGACTGGTGGAAGCTGGATTGGGCAATGTACCGATGCGAAAACTGCCTTATGGCGTTAATACTAGGAGATTTCACCCAGTACCACCAGAGACGAAGCTTAGCTTGAGGGCGAAGCTTGGTATACCCCAAAACAAGAGGATAGTTATTTTCGTTGGTCGACTTCATCCGGTAAAAGGTCTAGACATTCTATTGAAAGCTTGGCATAAGCTTTCGCACTTTTCAGGATGTGCACAATTGCTCTTAGTCGGAGATGGACCTGAGAATGCATATCTCAAGGAATTGACAGCTCAACTTCAGATAGAAAACACCGTCAGTTTCCTTGGTAGTAAATACGGTATCAATGAGTATATGCAGGCCTGCGATATTTTTGTCCTCCCCTCTTTCTCAGAGGGATTGTCCAACTCACTATTGGAAGCGATGTCGTCAGGGCTGGCTATAGTGGCGACCAATGTGGAAGGCAGCAGCGAAGCCATAAAGCAGGGTCATAATGGCTTATTAGTTGAACCGCGAGACATTGATCAGTTAGCTCAAGCCCTAAAGAAGATGATAGACAAAGAAGAATTATCCCTCAAACTAGCTCGTCAAGCGAGGCAAACAGCAACGACAAAATACTCGCTGGAAAGCGCAGTTGAGAACCGGATCCAGGTATATCGAGAACTCTCAATAGGCGCATTATCTGATGTGCAAGTGAGCGAAGATAGAAGTATATGAGCAAAAGAATTGTCGTAGTCGGATTGGATGGAGCAACTTTTAACTTGATAAAGCCCTGGAGCGAAGACAGGTCACTTCCGAACTTCCGCCAGTTGATTCAAAACGGTGTAAGTGGCGTCCTCAAAAGCACCATCCCCTCAACCACCCTTCCCGCCTGGACCTCATTCGCCACCGGTAAAAGCCCCGGCAAGCACGGTTGCTATGACTTCCGATTGCCGATGGATAGCCTAGGACACAACCGTCTTGTTACCGCTCGCGATATCCCAGGCAAGACCTTCTACGAACTTCTAAACGAAGCCGGCAAGCGGGTCACTTTGATCAATTTACCGGTCTCCTATCCGCCTCGAATCGACGACATCGTGATCACCAGCCTGATGACCCAAGGCTCCCAATGTGTGTTCCCATCCACACTGATCAACGAAATACCCGAACTAGAAACCTATCGGATCATCGCTGAAAGCCGCACAACCCAGGCAATCCGAGCCGTTGAGAAAGAGCGCTTCGAGATTGCGCGAAAATTGTTCCGCAGAGAGTGGGATTGCTTCTTCCTATTATTTAGTGGGAGCGATCATATCTCTCACGAAATGTATGCGCAGATGTGTCAAGAAGACCCTACCAGCGGTGGTGGGCAGGTCTTCCTCGATCTCGATCGCTACCTCGGTTGGTTTATGGATCATCTGCCGCCAGAGACGAATCTTCTGGTGATGTCCGATCACGGATTCCGTTCCTATCCGGCAATCTTCTATGTGAATAGCTGGCTAGCCCAGGAAGGCTACCTCACACTGGGTGGGGACGTGCGACCTGAGGGCGAGGATTTCCTCGCCAAGATTGAAGAGACACCTGACCCAAGGAATCAATCCCAGCGTGCGCGGTTAAGCCGGATGTTGTTCGATCACCCCCGGCTCTATCAGCTCGGCAAACGCATTTATCATCAACTCCGGTCTATTGTGCCGATCAATCTCCAACTCGAGAGTCGAGGAGTCAACTTATCAAAAAGCGTAGCTTATGCGGCGACCAACGAGTGCAAAGGTATCTACATCAACAATCGTAGGCGTTTTGTAGACGGCATCGTCGATGAGACCGAGGTGGCGTCACTCCGAGAAGAAATCATCACCAAACTCGAGGTGTTAGTTGATCCATTCACAAAGCAACCTGTGTTCGATAAAGTCTGGCAGAAAGAGGAACTCTACCACGGCTCACATCTCAAGGTTGCCCCTGATATCATTGTCGAGCCTAACGTCTTTGTCAGTTTTTTGCTCCGCTCGATTGAGGCTTTCGAAAACACGCCGGTGAACTATCATACTCGTAACGGTATCTTCCTTGCCTGGGGCCCCGACGTGATTGAGGGTGAGAACCTGGAAAACGCTAAGATTGTGGATCTCGCCCCTACCATTCTTCATATGATGGGATTCTCCATCCCTGAGGACATGGACGGTCACGTACTCCAATCCATTTTCAAGCCGGACAGCACTCCTGCGCAGCGAGCTATCAGCTTTCGAGAGGGGACCGGATCCCAGCCGCCCAAGACGAAAAAAGACTCGCTAGACAGCGAGCAAAGAGTCAAAGATCGGCTCAGATCCCTAGGGTACTGGGCATGACCGAACGCCTCAACGTTCTACTATTCATCACCGAACTCAATGTCGGAGGTGCAGAGAAAATTGTTGCGCAACTGGCCACCCGGCTCTCGCAAGATCGGTACAACGCAAAAGTTGCCTGTCTCTACGACCCTGAGGCTGTCGGCAGCGGAATCCAGGCATCCGGAACTTCGGTAATCAACCTAGCTATGCGCAATAAAGGAGACCTTCGCGCGCCCCACCGACTACTCCAACTCTTACGGGATGAGAATATCCAAATTCTCCACGCACACCTTTTCCACGCCAATCTGTTGGCGGCTACCATCGGTAAACTCGCCCGGATTCCCGTTACCATCGTGACCAGGCACAGCGTTGAGATTGGTGGAAAGGCACGAGAAGCTGTCAATCGCTGGGCCAGACCGATGTGTGATGCCGTAGTCACGGTCTCCAACGAAGTGTACCGGGCTGAAGTTCAACGCTCAAAAATCAATCGGGATCAAGTCGTGATGATTCCAGGCGGGGTGCAGGTAGACGCATTTATGGAACCTGACCAAGCGAACCGAGAAGAGATGATAGAGACATTGGGGATTCGGCCAACGAACCCACTAATTGGCACGGTAGGACGATTTGTTCCGCCAAAAGGCTATACGCATCTCCTCGATGCCCTGGAAGTCCTTTGTGATGCGTGTCCGACAGTCCAAAGTCTCTTAGTGGGTGATGGACCGCTGCGTCCGGCGATGGAAGCAAAGGCCAAAACGTTGCACTTATCAAAAGGCGTCATTTTTACCGGGATCCGCCAGGATATCCCAGACATCTTAGGGCTCCTCGACGTCTTTGTGCTCCCCTCCCTATGGGAGGGGCTCCCCATCGCCCTTCTCGAAGCGATGGCCGGCGGCCTGCCGGTGGTCGCCACGGCCGTCGGCGGCACGCCGGAGGTGGTCGTCGAGGGGGAGACCGGATTCCTCGTCCCGCCACGCGATCCCGAGGCGCTGGCCGAGGCCATCCTCCGTCTCTTGCGCGATCCCAACCTCCGCCGCCGTATGGGAGAGGCCGGGCGCAAGCGCGTTGCCGAGCACTTCTCTGTGGAGCAAATGGTCCAGAAGACAGAAGCGCTCTACGAACACCTATTGGCAGAAAAAGGACTCGCATAATAAGCGCTTGTCCAGTCTCCATCAATCCATCGGCATACTTGCTGGTGCATCGATTTCGACGTAGAATAAACACCGAACTGAAGCAGCAAAAGCGAGGAAAGCCTATGAGCGTTCGAATGGTCATTGAGTTAAAGGAGAAGGAAAGTGCGCAATCCATCCGCCAAGCGGTGGAGGCGTATAAAGCCCGCTTACGTGCAGGCATTGCACGCACGCGACAACGTTTAGAACAGTTCGAGCAAAGGTACGGTGTGAATACGGCGCAATTCTTCAAGGATATGACCGCCGAAGACCTTCAAGAGGGTGATCTCGAGTACGTGGAGTGGGCCGGAGAAGCTAAGCTGTTGGAAGGATTGAAAGAAGAATTGGCCGCACTGGAACATGCCCGTTACCAACTTCCCTGACTATGCTCGAACGATAGAAGAGGTCCTTGCTTCCCCCATCGCTACAGGCGAGGTAACGTTGACGTATCCTCAAATCGACAGCATCTTGACCAGATGAGCAAAACCCCCATCCTCCACGTCATCACCCGCCTCATCGTCGGCGGGGCGCAGGAGAACACCATGCTCACCGCCGACCGGCTCGAAGCTGCCCGCTACGCCGTCGATGTCATCGCCGGCCCGCAGACCGGACCGGAGGGCAGCCTCATCGACGAGGTCCGCGCACGGGGCGTCCCCCTTGACATCCTCCCCGACCTGCGGCGCGAGATCGCCCCCGGGCGCGACCTGAAGGCATTGATCCAACTGACCCGGCGGATGCGCCGGGCACGCTACACAATCGTCCACACGCACTCCAGCAAAGCCGGCGTCCTGGGACGCCTGGCGGCGAAACTGGCGGGCGTGCCGGTCGTCGTCCACACCGTCCACGGCTGGAGCTTCCACGCCCACATGTCCCCCCTCCGCCGCCGCCTCTTCATCGCCCTGGAAAAGTTCGCAGCCGCGCTGACCGACGCGATGATCGTCGTCGCAGCGCCGGATATCGACAAGGGCCTCCAGACGGGGATCGGCCGTCCGGCGCAGTACCACCTGATCCGCAGCGCCATCTCGCTGGAGACGTTCGACCCGGCGACGGTAGACGTCGCCGCCGTGCGCCGGGATCTCGGCGTGCCGCCGGACGCGCCGGTGCTGGGCAACGTGGGCCGGTTCTCGCCCCAGAAGAACCCCCTCGATTGGATCCGGGTTGCCGCCCGCGTGGCCCGCGCGCAGCCCGACTGCCGGTTTCTCCTGGTGGGCGACGGCCCGCTCCGCGCCGAGGTCGAGGCCCTCATCGCTGAGGAAGGACTCACCGACCGCTTCGTGCTCACCGGGCTCCGGCGCGACGTGCCCCGGATGCTGGCAGCGATGGACGTCTTCCTGCTCACCTCCCTCTGGGAGGGGCTGCCCCGGGTCATTCCACAGGCGATGAGCATGCGTGTGCCGGTCGTCGCCAACCGCGCCGACGGCACCGTGGAGGCCATCGCCCACGGGGAGACCGGCTATCTGGCCGATCCCGGCGACCTCGACGGGCTGGCCCAATACTGTCTCACGCTGCTCCGCGATCCCGAGACACGGCGGGCCATGGGCGAGCGCGGCCGTGCGTTCGCGACCCACGAGTTCGATGTCCGGGAGATGGTGGCGAAGATCGATCGGCTCTACCAGACGTTGCTGGCACAGCGATAGTCTAAGATCGAAAAGGGGATCTATTCCTGATCCCCGCCGGCAAGCTCGCGGTAGAGGGCGATCGTCTGGCGCGCGGCGTCCGCCCACCTGAAGCGCTGCGCGCGCCGGATGCCCCGCGCCCACAGATCCATCAGCAAATTGGGGCTGGTCCAGAGGCGGAGCAGCGCCTCGGCGATCGCATCGACGCGCGTGGGATCGAACGTCACGGCTGCATCCCCCACCACCTCGGGCAGCGATGAGACGTCGGAACACGCCACCGGCGTGCCGCACGCCATGGCCTCCAGGGGCGGCAGGCCGAACCCCTCGTAGAGACTCGGAAAGACGAACATCGTCGCCGCCGTGTACAGGCACGCCAGGTCATCGCCGGGGATGGCGCCCAACCACCGCAGGTTCGAAGCCCCGAGATCGAGGGCATCCGCCCGCGTCCTGGGCGCCTCGTGGTCGGGCAGCCACTGCCCGGCGACGACGAGCACCGCCTCGGGATCCTCGTCGACGACGCGCGCCCACGCCTCAATCAAGCGCGTCAGATTCTTGCGGGGCTCGTTGCTGCCCAGATAGAGGGCGAAGTGGTCTGGGAGGTCGTAGCGCGCGCGCAGATCCTCGACCGCGTGCGCGGGCCGGGGATAGAAGGTCGGGTCGGGCGCCTCGGGGATCACAGAGACGCGGGACGCAGCGACGTTGAAATGGTCCAGGAGATCCTTCTGGGTCGATTCGGAGACGACCACCACGCGGTCAGCCGCCCACAACGCCAGCCGCGTCGCCAGGCGGACAGACAGCTGCGACCACCCACTGCGGTGCTCGGGATAAACGATCGGGATCAGATCGTGCAGGGTCAACACCGAGGGGACCGGGGTCCGATAGGGCATCAGGGTGTAGGGACTGTGATAGACATCGGCCTCCAGGGCCCGCAACCGCCGGGGTAGGATCCACTGCTGGGCGAATGCACGCGGTGAGATGTCCACCGCTTCCGCCCGCACCGCCGAGGAGGCCCCCAGCGCCACCGGCTCGTCACGCAGATGCAGCACGGTCAGCACCTCATCCTCTCGCAGCAGATCGGACGTCGCCCGGGCCAGATTCGTCACGTAGCGACGGATCCCGGGGTTGTGCGGGGTGGCGGTCCGAGCGTCCAGAACGTAGTGAACCATTAACGCCTCCTGCTCCTATCGCGTTCCTGAATCCAGCAGCCCTCGATAGAGCGCCACGGTCTCCTGCGCGGCCCGGGCCCACGAGAACTCGGCGGCCCGGCGCAACCCCCGGACCTGGAGCTCGGCCCGGAGATCCGCATCGGCCACGAGCCGCCGCAGCGCCTGGGTCATCACCTCCTCATCGCGGGGATCGAACGTCACGGCGGCATCCCCCACGACCTCGGGCATCGACGAGACGTTCGAACAGGCAACCGGCGTCCCGCAGGCCATCGCCTCCAGGGGCGGCAGCCCGAAGCCCTCGTACAGGCTCGGAAAGACGAAGGCGGTCGCCCCCCCGTAGACCGCCGGCAGGTCCGCATCGGCGATGTAGCCCGGCAGGATCACGTCCTCCCGCACGTCGCTCCGCTCCAGCGCCGCAAAGAAATCGTCGATCAGCCATCCCCGCGCCCCGACCAGCACCAGCGGCGGCACCTCGCCGCCTCGGCGGAGCGGGGCCCACGCCCGCAGCAGCCGGGTGAGGTTCTTGCGCGGTTCGAGGGTCCCGACGTAGAGCAGGTACCGGGCCGGCAGTCCGTACCGCGCCCGAACCTCCGTCTGGGCCGCGTCGGACGTGGGGCGGAAGCGGGGCGCCGCCGCTTCGTGAATCACCCGGACCTTCGCCGGCGGCAGATCGTACGCCGCGATGAGATCCCGGCGCGTGGCCTCCGAGACGGCGATGATGCGGTCGGCCCGCCGGCAGTAGAGCGGCAGCGCCACGCGCAGGTACCAGCGGTTGAGCGGTTTGTGATGCTCGGGCAGGTGCCTGAAGATCAGATCGTGCACCGTCAACACCGTGGGACACTCACGGAGCGGAAGCAGCAGGTGCTCGGTCGCGTGGAAGAGCGCCACATCGGGCGCCAGGCGCCGGAACGAGATCCGGCTCAAATGCCCCATCCAGACCAGCATCCGCCACGGCTTATACCCCAGGGCCACCGTCCGCGCCGGCACGGTCTCCAAGCCCGCCAGCGGCTCAACCCCGTGTTCGCGATTGTAGAAGAACGCCAGGCGGTCGCCGAGCTCGAGCGCCAGGGCGCGGGCCAGGCTCTCCGCATAACGCCCCAGCCCCGCCCGGCGGTGGACCGCAGCCGAAACGTCGAGGTAAACAGTCATCGCCCGCTATTATAAGACCGTCCGCTTACCCGGCAAGCGAACCTATCCACTTATCCACAGTTGAAATTGTGGATAGAACATACATGCGAATCCAAAGACAAGCCCCTGCTGGCGCCGAACACTCACCGCAGGGGCTTGATGTCCAAACAGGGAGTATTACATAAACCGTTCGAAACGGTCCTGATCGGCCTTGCAGACCGGGCACTTTAAGGGCGGGCGCGGGCGCGCGCACAGGTACCCACAGACCTTACAGCGCCATACCGGGATGCCGCTCCAGGTAAAGCCCACCAGCTCTTCGTCGTGCTCGACCTCGTCCGGCGCCAGCTGCCCGGCTTCGGGGCCACCCTCCGGGCGGCGCTCCGGGATCGGACCCAATTCCTGCTCGCCCGCGACCACCTCGTCCGAGACGTAGAGCGCGCAGTAGCAGGTGCCGTGCTCGACCAGATCGGGATCGCGATAATCACACGGACAGATGATGTCCAGATCCTTCTCCCGCTCCCCATCCGCCAGCCGGCAGGGGCAGGCCCAGTAGCCGTACCGCTCCTCGTTAATGAGCAGCCCCTCAACCAACCCCTTGGTGAACTCGACGTCGGGGTTGAGGTTGTATCCGGAGGCTCGGGCCTCACGGTCGAGCTTCTTATACAGCTTGTCGATCGCCTCCTGGGAGATCTGAACGTCGTTGTTGGATGCACTCATAGTCCGAGCCGCTCCTTGATCCGATCCGGCTTGTACCCGGTGATGCTGTCCTCCTCATCGAAGATAATCGTGGGAAACGACATCCGGTTCGAGAACTTCCGAATGTGCTCCCGGGCGGCTTTCCGCTCATCGGCGTCCACCAGATCGACGTAGACGAAGTCAAACGCCACATCCTCGTCCTCCAGCATCTGGCGCGTCTTCCGGCACCAGATGCACGTCGAGAGCGCGTAAAGTAAAACCTTGGTTGAATTCTGCGATCCTTCTACGTGTCCTTGTTTCTCCGCCATACGGCCTCCTTATCGATGTCCCACACAAAGCCTCAGTCCTTTAAAAAGCGCGCCAAGTCCCCGAGAAGAGGGATGGCCTTGGCAAGGCACCGAGTTCTTCTAACTTACTGAGACTCACTCAACGACTGAGCACAATCCCCAACACCAGCACGCCGATTCCGCAAATGACGTTCGTCACGCCATACCATAACTCCGCCCTGTGCGCCTGGGGCTTGGGAATCTCAAGCACAGCCTGCTTCGGATTGTGCGGATTATAGTAAACGGGCACGGGGCTCTCCTCCGCATACGTCACGACCACCGACTCGGCGTCCAAGCGGTTGTCGAACGTCTTGGTATCATGGGGCAGGAAATTACGCCGATCCGATTCATAATCCTGACCGTTCACCCGATACGTATAGCGCACGACCGGGGTGTAAGATCGGATCACACCGGCAGCGGTCTGCCGCTGGTGCTCGTAAAGAAACGAGGCCTCGACCTGCCCCTGGGTCCGAGGCCAGTTGCCGGTTCCCTGTGCCCGCCGCTTGATCACCCCAATCCAAACCGCATAGGCCAAGCCCATGAGGAAAACACCCGACCCCAACACAATCAGGAATTCCATCGCTTACCCCCTACCTCGATCCCTACGATTCGGGCTCCGCGCAATCGTCCTCGCGCTTCTCCCGTGCCTCGAGGATCTCCTCCACGTAGATCACGCGCGAGTACGAGCCCAAGGGGCCGTAGTTGCCCTCCCGGCTGATATCCCCGCGCAGTTTCACATAGATCTGCTCGTACGGCTTGCTCGTCATCTCCTTATACCGAGACTCCAGCTCATCCGCAGTATCCTCGAAGTCCGGGTTCTTCACCCACCAAGTACCGGTCCCATCACAGGGACGGAACGTGCGCCCAGTTCGCCCAGACGAGAAGAAGCCCTCCCAGATACCGCTCTCTAACGACCGCCCTATCGCCGCGAAACTCAAAATCCCAAGACCTGCAAACGCAGCAATCCAAGCTAACACGGATGTACTCCTTCCCAAACTATAAAAGACAGATTTCGTCACTCACCCAGCCTGAACGATAAAGGCTGCTTCAATAAGGTAGCACCTTATCTCAGAATTGTCAATTCGAGCATTCAGGCACCAGGGACCCCACTCCGCGCTCAAAAGTCCCGCAGTGGAGAAAAAGCACGAAAATGATAGAGTATAATAGAGATGTCAGGATCCATTCGGCCCTATACGGAAGTTATTGAGCGTTCAGCCCCTAACAGC
>DAOTTS010000215.1:0-5557 GCA_034437735.1 Anaerolineae bacterium | reverse complement strand
GTCCACGTGCCGGCCTGTCTTTGCGGAGATGGGCAGCATCGGTAGATCGGCATCGATCAGCTCCTCGAGAACCTGGAAATCCTCGTCGGTGCTGGCATCGTCGTCCTTGTTGACCAACACGAGGGTCGGGACGAACGTCATCCCCTCTCGATCGGCGTACCGGTCACGATAGGCCTCCGGCGCGATGCGGTGCTCCTCCAGGAGCGCCAGCGCGTGCTCCAACTGCTCGATGGGGAAGGCCTGCAGGTCGACCACGATGAGCATCATATCCACCTGCCGGATGAGTTGAAGCAGCCCCGGCTTCATAAACTCGTCGTTCAGCGGCGGCGTATCGATGAGCTGCACCTGGATGTTGTCGATCGGCATCATGCCCGGCGTCGGCTGCCATGTGGTAAAGGGGTGGGCCGCAACCTCGGGCGAGGCGCCGGTCAACGCGTCGACCAGGGCTGACTTGCCGACGTTGGGCATCCCGATGACGGCAAGCTGGCCCGCACCCTCCCGGTCGATGTGAAACGCGGAGGTCTGGCGGGAGGGGCCGCCCTTTTTGCCCTTGGGCTGCTCGCGTAACTCGGCCATACGCCGCTTCAGGTCGGCCCGCATGTGCTCCGTGCCCTTATGCTTGGGGATGATGCTCATCATCTCCTTGAGCAGCCGGAGCTTCTCGTCGGGCGACTTCGCGCGGCGGTACTGTTCCTCAACCTTTCGGTATTGGGGGGGTACGTTCGTTGGCATAGTGTCTCCGTCGTTCTCCTGATCTTGTCCTGCATGCGCCTCCGGGCGTCCTTGATGCGGCGAAGCCCGGAGGGTCTACCGTCGTCGACCTTGGTAGTTCCAGGATTCAAACTGCCCAAACTGGGTGCTTTTTTCTTGGAAACCCTCGGTTATTTGGATGAATTGTTTTCTGGAACGACCTTATTCTACCACAGAGTCAGGGGCGTCTCAATGGTCGGCTCGATCTTACTCTGCCAGCAGCCAGGCGGCCGCGTTCTGCGCGAACGCCGTTTGGGCCGCCTCCGGCAGCCGGTAGAAGGCGAACGTGGCGAAGAGGGTGCGGTAGTCGGCATCGGCCTCGTCGATATAGCTCGCCACAACCGGCGCGCCGGCTTCAACGCTCTCCGGCCCCCGGACGAAGGGGATACCTGTCTCCTCGCCGAAGTCCTCGGCCGTGATCACGGTTGCCGGGACGCCGCTCTCCGAGGGGCGCAGCGGGATGACCTCGTCCGCAGCAAAGCCGGCGGCCAAAGGGTGCCCGGCGTCGGCCACCTGCAGATCCACGATCATCTCGCGGTTCATCTCCTGGTTGGGAATCGTGAGAATCTGCGTGCCGATCCACATCACGCGGGCCGGTCCCAGATCGCCCATCAGGGGCACGAGGGTCGTGTCCAGCGCGTAGTCCCCGCTGTCAACAATGTAGGCGTCATAGCCCTGGAGATCGACCTCCGTGGGCGTGCCCTGATCCGCCAGCGACCAGGTCGTCACGGCATAGTCCGGGCTCAGGGCGGCCTCCAGTTCCCGCACGCTGGTCCGACCCGGCGACGAGGCGGTGTCGAAGGCCAACAGCAGAATCTGATCCACGTCCGGTTTGCCGGCGTCGGAGATCGTCCCCAGATCGTCACGGTCCAGGGCCTCGCCGGTCGAGCAGACGATGACCGCGTCGCTGACGTTCAAGCAGCTCTCGAGCTGTCCGGCCATCAGGGCCTCAACCCCTATGACGACCGACTGGGCCTGCTCCGCCATCACGAGCACGGCTGTCCGTTCCACCCCTTCGTCGAGGACGAAGAGGGTCGTGCCGCGCGTCGGGATCCGCCCGACGTCCTCGATCACCACGGCGCCCAGGGGCGCTCCGGAGGCCGGCTCGCCGTTTTCGTCCTCGACGTTGGGCGGCGTCTCCCACTTGGGTTCGCCCAGGGGATCGGCGTCCGTCCCGTCAAGCTCCATCACGATCGAGATCCCGGCGGTCGCCAGGATCTCCTGGATCGGCTCGTAATCCGGGAAGCGTCCGACGTAAAGCGCATCGTGCGCGGGATCCGGCTCGGTGCGGATCTGAAGGTCCAGTCCGGTGTCGGCGAAGGCCCGCTGCAGGCGTCCCCCCTGGTTGATCAGTTGGGGATCCAGCACCTCAGCGTTGACCTGGACGAGGTCGACGGGCGCCTCCAATATGTACGGGAAGTCTGCCAGCGCCTCACGCTGCCGGTCGTCCTCCGCGAGCCAGTCGGCGATGTGGCTGAGAAAGGCCCCGTTATCCGCGTACGTGTGATAGCGCGTCGTGAGGAAGGTGATGTCGCCCAGGGCCAGCACACGTTCCTCCTCGCTGAGCGTGGCGGCCTGGAGATCCGTCTCGTTAACGCGCACCGCCGAGTGAGTCCCAGCATCGCCGGTGAGCAGCGGTCGTCCGTGGCTCTGCAGGGAGTGGGCGGCGAAGAGGATCACCTCCTCCAATCCGTCGGTCAGCGCCTGCGATTCGTCGAAGCGTGTGAACGCGATGTTGCGGTAGTTCCGCGTCCCATCCTCCAGGTTATAGAGGTAATCGTCAAAGAAGGTCACGTCAAAGGCATTGGCCAGGCTGTTGATCGCCGGCACCCCGCTGATCGCCGAGGCGCTTGGATCCCAGAGGAGATCCTCCAGGGACGGGGTGTAGGCGACCCGGGTGGGATCGGCGGCCAACAGGACCTTGCCCCCGTCGGCCACGAAATCGACGATGCGCGCGCGCTCTTCGAAGTAGAAGCCCTCGGTGGGGGCCATCACGACGAACGCCGAGGCGCGGCGTAGCTTGAGCGTCAGATCGGTCAAGCCGCCGTACCACAGCTCGACCTCGACGCCGCGCTTGGTAAGCCGGTCGCGCAGCGGCGTTAGATCGTTGGCGTCCAGGTTGTTGCCGTGCGCCCTGTCGATCACGACGAGGCCGTCGCCGAGTTCCGGTTCGGGTTCCGCCGTTGCCGGGGGCAGCGTGGCAACCGAGATCCTGTCCGGTTCCAGCGTCGGGATCTCCGGCGGTGTATAGCGATCCGTGTTATACCAGAGCCAGCGTCCGCCCAGGCTTGCGGCGAGCGCCACGAGCGTCACGGCGAGCAGGATGGCGATCGTCTTGATTGCGTTTTTCACTTCACACCTCCAAGGCGGGCGTCGTAAAGCAGGAAGATCTCGTACGTCCGGCTGACGGCATCGGTGAAGGTGAGGGACTGTTGGAGGGCCGAGGTCTCGGTCTCCGAGAGTCCCATCTCCTCCAGGGCGAGTTCGCCCAGGTCGACGACGTCGTACTGGGTCAGGCCGGCCTGCTCCGCTGCGGTTCTCAGGGCCTCGCTCCGGCTGCCGATGGCGTCGATCAGGCCCAACTCGGCCGCCTTCCGCCCGTCGTAGATCAACCCCTGGGAGATTTCCGTGGAAGAGACCTGCAGGCGATCGCCCCGCTGGGTGAGCACGGTCGCCAGGAACTCCGCCTTGACCGCTTGCAAGCTCTGCTCGAACTCGGCGCGGTTGCTGCCGGTCAGCTTGAAGGGGCCGGTTTGCAGGATATTGTCATTCACCGTCGATGCCGGTGGGATCCGGGCCCACGCGCCGATGTTGCCCACGTTGGATGAGGGCTTGGCATAGATGGGATCGCCGGCCATCGCGGCGTAGTACCCGCCGCTGGCCGCGATGCTGTCGATGGAGACGACCACCGGCATGGTGCGGCGCAGTTCCAGCAGCTCGAGATAGAGGGCCTGGGTGGACGCGACGCCGCCGCCCGGCGAGTCGATCTGCACGATCAGGGCTTGGATCGTCGGATCCTCCCGCGCCAGGTCCATCTGGACGCGGAACCACTCCAGGCTGCCCGACCAGATCGATCCGCTGACGTTCACGATGCCGATCGCGGGCTTTGGCACGAAGCGGCCCGAGAGCCACCACGCGAACCCGATCAGGGCGACTCCGATCAGGGCAAGGAGTACCCCCCTGCTGACTTTTTTCACGACGTTTGACGCCATATCCCTCCTCCTCTGCTGGTGTCCCATCTGCGGTCGTGCTTCCATTCGGTGGGAAGCCCGTGTGCGGACGGCATCTGGGTGACGTGAGGTCCATCACGCCAATCGCATGCTGTTGTCGTCACAGTGTGCGTGAGTGTAGCATAGTTTGCGCATAAACGTAATTGCGTCGCCGTGTCAAGTCAAATGATAACCTTACCGAAGCAGCATAGGTTGTGTCACGATCCAACTATGATACACTGCGGTCAGCGTCAGCCGTTTGAGCGCCGGTAGGCACACGTTGGGGAGGCCGTTTGAACGCTCGAAAACTCTATCGCATTGGCCTTGTTCTGTCTCTCATCCTGGCCCTGGGACTTTTTCTCGCGCAGAGCGTGGTACGGTTCGATCCCTACCGCCTGGCGCAGCGACCGATGGCCTGGACGCTGAACCGCAACCTCGGCCTGCCGGACCGGCTCGTGCTCTACAGCGGCGAGGCCGAAGCATGGCGTGAGACCTTCCGGCTGGGCGTCGACTTCGCCGTGGGCATCCTCACCGTTGTGGAGAGGTTGGAGGCCCTGGGGTGGTGGGAGGGGCTCCTCGCGTGGGTCGACCGCATCCCCGGCGCGCTCGAGTTCTTCGAATCGATCGTCGACCTGGCGCGCGATTTCGTTGCGCTGGACGTGGCGCTCGGCGAGCTGGCTGAGGCCGCCTGGGTTGCCGAGCCCCTGACCTCCATTCAGGCGCGGTCGTGGCTCGACCGGGAGCAGCTCGGTCGGATGGATGCGGGCGTCGGCGACATCCTGGTCGTCATGACCGCCGTCCATGAGCGGTTGGATCGGGTCGCCGAGCGGATCCGCAAGGTCGACCGGATGGTCGAGACCGCTGACCTGCTGCTGAAGCTCCAGGAGGCTCGCAAGTCGAACCCCCTGCTGCCTGAGAAGCTCGTCGACCGGCTGGAGGGCGCCGTGGAGACCTGGCGGGCGCTGGCCGACGACTTCGACCGGGTGAGCGGGCAGATCCGGTCGGACCGCAAGTCGCTGGCAGGGATCCGCCTCTGGTACGCGCGGGCCGAACGGGTCGATCGCGCGATCAGCACGTCGGTGGGGTGGGAGATCGCGACGTGGATCGAGGCCCGCACGATGTGGTTCCTCACGGCGCTTGCCCTCGCCCTGGCGATGACGGTGGTGGGCCGGCTGAAGGCTTCAGAACGAACCTAGGGAAGGATGTCTCTCAGGAGGCGTGAGTGATGCGCTATCGCGAACACGATGGGGCGGTTGGCTAATACGCGAGGCGAGGTAGGGCGGAGCATTGCTCCGCCCTACCTGTTCATACATCCTGGATTATGGAGCATCGTTACCGTTGTCGGCTGGGATCGGCGTCGCCCACCGCAACTCGCTCAGCCACAAGCCGTAAGGGGCTCCGATGTCGGACCAGTGGCGATCCTCGATGCCGCAATGGCTGATGAAGGTTCGTCCCCGCCAGACGAAGAGTTCGGCGGCGTGGGTGAAGAGTGTGCAGAGGGGCGAGTCCCAGTCGAAATGGCGCGGATCTCGGCTGTGGAAGACCAACGTCTCTTCGTATTGGCGGTGGCTGAAATTCACGAAGAGGTAGATGTCCTC
>DAOTTS010000214.1:0-9830 GCA_034437735.1 Anaerolineae bacterium | reverse complement strand
ACTGGAAAATCAATTCTCTACCAGCTTACTCCCACTCTATTTGAATCGAGTTAGAGTAATGCTAGAATCGCATTAGAATTCACGTTACCCCGGAAAATTGAGAAGATACTTTCGTACAACATAAAATAGGCCAGTGAGTGATAGATCCAACCGGACATCCACGGTCTGGAGCGCAAGATGTCTTCGTGGATCCTCTACAGGGCTACCCGTTCCTCTTGCTTCGATTATGCCTAACTCACGACCAGAACCCCCCAGAGATACACTCACCCCAAAGTTAGCATCGACGACATCAAGCCGCCCCCTGCTTCCACCCGAAACTGTGCTACAATAAGTGAGTGACCCGAAGCACCAGGTGGAGCCCGGTTTTCGATCGCCGACGACCTCGCGCCCAGTAGAGCCAACTCAGGACGGAGAAGAGATGACCCATAATCCCAGGCCCCGACGTTCCGCAGGACACATCCTCAGTGGATTTCTCTTCCTCGGCCTGTTGATGGCGTTGTGGGGGTGCAGCCAGCCGACGCCGGCCAGCCCCCCCCTGGAGGTGCCGGCGTCGTACGTCGTCGCGGACGATTTCTCGCCGCCCAACGTGGCGTGGGGCCGGTTCGACGCCGAGCAGAGCGCGGTCTACGCGCTTGCGGGCGAGCTCTATCTCGAGGATCGGGGAACCCGAGCGTCGGTCAGCGCCCCACTCACCACCTATGCGTACGCCGACGTGACGGTCGACGTGCGGGCGCGGCACGTGCAGGGGGAGGTTGACAATTGGATGGGCGTCATGTGCCGCCATCAGGATGACGATAACTACTATCTGTTCGCTATCAGCGCCGACGGCTACTACCTAATCGTCAAAGTGGAGGAGGGATTCAGCGTCCCCCTGGTGGAGCCGACGTTAAGTGAGGCGATTCAGACGGGCAAGGAAACCAATGAAATCCGAGTTCGCTGTCGCGGAACCGAGCTCGCCCTGTGGGTCAACGGCGAGCAGATCGTCAAGCGATTTGACGATACGTTCACCAAGGCCGGAACCGTCGCCCTCTTCGCCGACGCCGTCACCGGCGGGGCGACCACCACCGTCGCCTTCGATAACTTCATCCTCACTTCCCCGTAGGTGCCCTATGGACCGGTTGACAATCCAACGCTGGCTCGATCGCTTCGCCGTGATCCTATGGGGCGTCGCGCTGTGCGGATACTTCGCACCGTGGATCGCCAGACGGCCCATGAGCGCGGCCTTGAGTTGGAACGCCTACGACCTCTTCGACCTGCTCCGCCTGCTGCCGGAGATTGAGTCCGGGTCCCTCAGCATCAATCTCCAGGCCCTGCGGCTGCCCCTGGTCGGTCTCGCGATGATCCTCCCGCTGCTCCTCCACCGCAGGGGGCCCGCGCTGCGCTGGACCGCCGGCCTCTTCGGCGGGTTCCTCGCCGCCCTGACGCTGCCGCCGTATCCGCAGATTCTCGAGGCGTGGCGGACCCCCGGCTGGGCCGGGGTGCTCGGTTGGGCCGTAGCCGGCGCCGCTCTCGCGGTGAGTTTCGCGCCGCTTGCGCCACGTTTACAGCGATATCGGGGGTGGATCATCATCGCCATCGCCTGCGTGACGGGCATACCGGCAAGTGCGACGCTGCAGAGGCTGCAACCCTCCCTGAGCCGGCTCCACGCAGCACCGGTCCGCGCAGGATGGGGCTATTGGATGTACGTCGTTGGAACAGTATGGATCGTCGTGAGTGTTTGGCTTCAGACGATACGCCAGGGGGCTGAATATGAGAAGAAGAGAGCAACGGATGCGGCGCCTTCAGAGGACCAAGGAGAAATACGAATCAGCGCTACTTGAGAAAGCCAACGTCGTCGGCGTGGGCATCGGCTATCGACAGGAGGACGACCCCGATGAGGACAAGCCGGCTTTGATCGTCAGCGTGACCCACAAAGTCCCATGGGACGAACTAGAGGAGGACGATCGAGTTCCCTGCGATTTGGAGGGCGTCCCCGTGCGGGTTGAGGCTGTGGGAACGCCTCGCGCCCAGCCTGAGGAGGATTAAGGCGCGGACAGCAGCACGCACCTACCCGGATAGTGCCGGGGCAACGTTTCAACCCCGGTATCGGTTCACACGCAGCGAGGATGACTGCCCAAGCAAATCACCCAGACATAATCACCCAGACATAATCGCCCAGACATAATCGCCCAGACATAATCGCCCAAACATAATCGCCGAGGAAGCGCGAAGTAACTCCGTAAAAGTTCCTTGAACACCCGCCCCCAGGGACGGGGGCTACGAGCGACGTTAAGATACTTTTTCGCACCTACTTAGTTGAAAGGATCAATCGATGGAACCTCAACGCCTTAACGATGCCAGACAGATATATGCGCAAGCGATACCAGAACTCCTGCAACGTCGCAACGTCATCGCCTGCGGTCTCGGTTACAAGATCAGCGAGGGGCGCCGGACCGATAAGCTCAGCTTCGTCGTCTCTGTCACCCACAAAGTGCCCCTCGACGAACTACCACCCCAGGAGATCGTGCCGCGCACGGTCTACGGATTTACCACCGACGTCGTGGAGACCGGCCCAATTCGCGCGTTTACGCCCATCGACCCGAAGGCCCGCCATCGACCGGCCCTTCCCGGCGTCTCCATCGGGCATCGCGACATCACCGCCGGCACGTTCGGCCTCCTAGTCGAGCGCGGCGGCGAGCACTACATCTTAAGCAATAATCACGTCCTCGCGAACACCAACGCCGGGGAGATCGACGACCCGATCTACCAACCGGGCCCCTCCGATGGCGGTAGTATCAACGACGCCATCGCCACACTGGCGGAGTACGAGCCGATCGACTTCGGGCAGACTTCACCCGAATGTCAATTTGCCGAGTTGGCCGCGAAGATCCTCAATCTACTCGCCGGGCTCACAGGCTCCCACCACCGGGTGCAGGCCGTACGTCAGACCAGCGGGGTCAACCGCATGGATGCAGCGCTGGCAAAGCCGGACCGGCCCGATCTCGCCAAAGCCGATATTCTGGGTCTCGGCCTCCCCACCGGCTTGGGCGAAGTCGAGCTTGGACAGAGCGTGCAGAAGATGGGGCGCACCACCGGGTTGACGCAGGGCACCATCACCCAGATAGACGTGACGGTGAACGTCGATTACGCCGGGCGCAAGGCCCGCTTCGAGGATCAGGTCTTCGCCACCCCGATGAGCGGCCCGGGTGACTCCGGCTCGACCATCCTGGACATGGATCGTCAGATCGTCGGCCAGCTCTTCGCCGGCTCCGATCAGGTGACGATCCTGACCCCCATCCAGAGAATCCTCGATCGCTTCGACGTGGTTCCCGTGCTCAGCTAGGGTAGTCCCAGGATTCAACCTACCCCCAAAAGACATCGTAACACGCGGAGCACCCGCAGCGTCACCCAGGGGTTGGGCCTGCCGACCGTCCCGGGATCAAACCACAGTTTGCCGGGGATGGAGGCCAAGGGCCAGCCCCTGGAGGAAGCCCGCTGAGGGTGAGAGAGCAACGCGTCCCGAAGGTTCGCCAACGCCGGAGGCACTGGATCGACGTCGGGACGCGGTCCGGCCTCACACCAGGCCTCGGCCCCCGCCAGCGCGTCGGGCTGATGGATCAGCGGAAAGGTCAAAGGCCCCAGGGGCTTAAACGCGAGCCCGGGCCTCAGCTGGGGAATCCACGCGTCGCGCCCCCAGGCCGCAGCCGCGCGCAGCACCCAGACGCGGGCGGCCGGCGCCGGCGTCCCCGCCGCCCACCGGTCGTGCAACCAAGCCCAACTGCGGGCCAAGCGCGGATCCTCGGTCAAGCCTATCCGCGCAAGCGACCACAACACCGCACCGGTTAACGCCGGCGAACGCCCCTCCACGCCCCGGCGAAGGCGAAATGCCCCGACTTCGTCGCAGGTCGCGTCCAGCAGATACCCAACCGCCCGGGCGACCGCCTCGATGGGCCCTACGCCGAACTGGGCGAGGAAGAGAACCTGCCACACCGTGGCCCGATAGCGGGGAGAGACACCAAGATCCGGGTGCATCCAGTAACCCGCCGGATACTGCGCCTCCAGGATGGCACGGACCGGAGGCACATCCGGTATCGCGTCCCGTGCGGCCTGCACGTCGGGGTCGTGAGGATCGCAGCCCTCGAGTTCGGTCAGCGCCAGGTATCGAACGGAGGGATTCGCATGCACGACCAACGATCGAACGAGTGGTTCAAACATGACTTCCTTAACACCCGCCCCCGGGGACGGGGGCTACGAGCAACGTTAAGATGTTTTTTCGCACCTACTTAGTCGTCGTCCTCGCCGCCCTCTTCATCCTCCACGTCCTCGGACTTCTCCTCGGCAGCTTCCGCTTTTTCCTCTTTCTTCTTATTCCGCTCCGCCAACTCCTCCCGGATCAGGGCCTCGATCTTGTCCGCAAACTCGGGGTTCTCCTGGAAGAAGACCTTGGAATTCTCACGCCCCTGCGCGAAGTTATCGTCGTCATAGTAATAGTAGGAGCCGCGCTGATCGAGGATCCCCAGGTTCAGTCCAACGTCGAGCAGATCGCCCTCGTGGCTGATACCCTCACCGAACATAATGTCGAACTCGGCCACGCGGAAGGGGGGCGCGACCTTATTCTTGGTGACCCGGACGCGCGTCGTGTGACCGAGGACCTCACCCTTCACCTTGATCGACTTGATGCGCCGCACGTCCAGGCGAACCGTGGCATAGAACTTGAGCGCGCGACCGCCGCTGGTCGTCTCGGGGGAGCCGAACATCACACCGATCTTCATCCGGAGCTGGTTGGTGAAGATAATCACCGCGTTGCTCTGTTTGATCGCACCGGACAGCTTGCGCAGCGCCTGGCTCATCAGCCGCGCCTGTAGGCCGGGATGCGAGTCGCCCATCTCGCCCTCGATCTCAGCGCGGGGCACCAGCGCAGCCACGGAGTCGATAACGATCACGTCGACCGCCCCACTCCGCACCAGCGCCTCGGCGATCTCCAGGGCCTGCTCGCCCGTGTCCGGCTGAGAGATGTACAAGCTATCAATATCCACCCCACACGCGGCTGCATAGCGCGGTTCCAGCGCGTGCTCCATGTCGATGAAGGCGGCAACGCCGCCCATCTTCTGGGCCTGCGCGACAATGTGCTGACAGATCGTCGTCTTCCCCGACCCCTCCGGGCCGTACACCTCGGTGATACGCCCACGCGGCAGCCCGCCGACCCCCAACGCGATGTCCAGGGCCAGCGACCCGGTGGGTATGATCTCGACGTCCAGGTGCGTCGACTCCCCCATGCGCATCAGCGCGCCATCACCAAACCGGCGCTTGATCTGCGCCACCGTCTGCTGCAATGCCTTCTCTCGTCCATCTGCCATATTCGCCTCCCTGAGTAACCGCCTGTACCCTGACACCGGGGCGCTACGCACCTGAGAGGATGCGGTGCCCTGAAGAGCCCTACCGTCTCCACGGCACGCGGCACGGGCGCCGCTTCACACGTGGAGGGCCGTTCACTACTAAGTATAGCACATTCGTTCTAAATCACAAGCGCCGACAAAGCCTCGGACAAGGCGCGCAAAGGTTTCTCTTCCTGGAGCCAGAAGCTCTCAAAATCGACGAAAACCTTTGAGCTCTACGGCTCGACTCCCTCACATTATGCCCTAGCGCTCAAACATCATCAGCGCCTACGACCGGTCCGGCGCCGACCGCTTCCGCCCATATAAGGCGGAGCCTGGATCTCAAAAACCGTACAGAGTGACGTGTCCAACAGGCGCGTCGCGATCTTGGGATCCAGCTCCCCCATCGCCAGCGTCGTCGTGATGACGGTAGGCAGTCTGGCGATATACCGGTAGTTGACCAACTGAAAGAGCTTCTCCTTCGCCCACGGCGTCGCACTCTCCGTGCCGAGATCGTCCAGCACGAGCAGAGGGGCCCGGCGCACCGATTCGAATCGCTTATCGTATGAGACGTTGCCCTGGGGATTGAACGCCGCTCGCAGATGATCGAGGAGATCCGGGACCACCAGCAGCAGCGCCGGATGCCCCAACCGGACCTGTTCGTTGGCGATGCCCGCCGCCAAGTGCGTCTTGCCCACCCCGTAAGTCCCTCTGAAGACCACCCATCCCTGGGGATCAGCAGCATAAGTGCGCGCTAACTTGAGGGCCTCGGACAAGTTCTCGAACGCGTCCCGATCCACCTCATCCGAGCGCAGATCAAACGTGTCCAGCGTCATTCGAGAGTGCAGCGAGAGCGTGTTCAGACCGGGCGCCACCCGTTCCCCACCGCTGAGCCGGTAGTCCGGCGCCAGAATCGTCACAATCTCCACCAGCTCCGGATCGGAGAGGCGCGAACGCAGACGCGGGTCGATGCGCTCGAGCTCCTGGTTGGTTGTGATCACCGTGGGCAGACGGCTCATATAGCGATAGTTGAGGATCTGAAAGAGCTTCTCCAATGCCCAAGGCGACGCGTTCTCTGTCCCCAGGTCGTCCAGGATCAACAACCGGGAGGATCGCACCCGCTGAAATCGCTCGCTGTACCCTTCAGGTGAGCTAGGCGCAAAGGTGGCCCGAAGATGGTCAAGCAGGTCGGGGACAGTCACAAAGAGCGGGGTGACGCCCCGGTCCAGCGCCTCATTGGCGATCGCCGCCGCCAGGTGCGTCTTGCCACACCCATATCCCCCGATCAACAACAGCCACCCCTCGGGATGCCGGGCGTACGCTTTGGCAGACTGATACGCGAGGCTAAGATTCCGCCGGCGCTCCGGGGAGAGTCCGTGCCCCTCAGGCGAGAAGGAATCGAAGGTGTAGCGGCCCAACGACTCCAGGTTACTCACACTGCGCAGGGATGCCATCCGCTTGGACTGCAGTTCGTCCAGCCGGCACGTACAGGGAAAGAGCCTACCAAAATCCGGATGGCCGACGGGCACGTCCAGACGGATATACCCCACGCCATGACAGAGCGGGCAGTTAGGATCGCCTACAGATGCATCCTGATTGGATATCTCGCGGTCAATGCTTGACGATACGTCGGTACTGTTCCTCGATGTACCGTCGCGCAGCTTCCTCACGATCTCGTCGGTTAGGTCTTCGATCGACTTCATCTTTTCCTTCGGTCTGCCACCGTTCAAGAATGGCGTGAATGTACTTCCAACTTCGTTTGTTCAAGCGGACCGCTTCACGAAATGCTTCCTCAATCCACGCGTCCGGGTAGGTCGCTTCAGCCTCCATAAGCTCTTCGCTGAGAAGCGCCGTCAGCGGCCCGATATTCTGTTCGTATAAGGTGAAGATGTTGACCTCGGCCTCGGGCTCCGGCGCTCTTGCCGGGGCAACCCCACGTCGGATCGCGGCGACTGCCGCGCGACCTCGCGGGCTGTTGGCAAAATACCGCCGCTTTTCGGGTTCAACGTCCGAAGGTTCGCCAACCGTCAACAACGCCCCCCGTTCCACCGCTTGATCGAGCGCGGCTGCCAGCCGGTCCTCCCATCCCTTGCCCTCCAGGGCCCGGCGCATCGTGTCATCCTCGGTCAGCTCCGCAAACGTCACCCACGGGGCTGCTTCGGCACGCAGTTCCGCCAACCGCATGAGGGTCAGCAGCGTCACCTTCAATTCATCAAGGTCATCAATGAGGGGCAACAGATCGTGGAAGACCGCGAGAGGCAGCGTGACCGTTTCGGCCTTCCCCTCTGGGAACCCCGAAAAGCGCTGCATCGCTTGACGACGCCAAGGCTTACGCTGCGTCATATCAACCCACCCCCACCGGCGGCGCCATCACGCCGTAATCCGCCGGCGCAACCTGCGCCGAGACGTCCGCAAACTGCGTCAGGCGTTTGTTGAAGTACAACTGAATCGTGCCGGTCGGTCCGCTGCGGTGCTTCGCGACCATGATGTCGGCGATGTTGGGATTCTCCGAATCCTCTTTGTAGAGCTCCTCCCGGTAGATAAACATCACAATGTCCGCATCCTGCTCCAGGGATCCCGATTCACGCAGATCGGAGAGCACCGGATGTTTATCCTGCCGCTGCTCCACGGCACGGGAGAGCTGAGAGGCCGTCATCAGCGGCACGTTGACCTCACGGGCCAAACCCTTCAACGATCGGGAGATATACGAGACCTCTTGAACTCGGTTATCCGACCGCATCTCGGTGCTCATCAATTGCAGGTAATCGATATAGATCATATCCAAGCCGCGCTCCGACGCCAACCGGCGGCACTTCGTCCGCAGCTGCAGCACGGAGATGGAGGGCGTATCGTCGATGTAGATGGGCAGCTCGGAGAGCCGGCCGATCGCATCGGCAAACGCGGGCCACTCCTCCTCCTTGAGACGCCCGAGGCGAAGCCGCTGTGCGTCAATCCCACTGATCTGCGCGACCAAGCGCTGCACGAGCTGCTCGGCGGACATCTCCAAGCTGAAGATCGCCACCACCCTGCGCTTCTCTGCGGCCTGAAGTGCAAACGTCAGCATCAACGACGTCTTGCCGACGCCGGGACGGGCGGCCAATATCAGGAGGTCCGATTTCTGGAATCCCCCCAGCAGCCGGTCGATATCCCGAAACCCGGACGGCACCCCCATCACCTCGCCGCGGTGCGCGTAGAGATACTCGATGTGATCGTAGTAACGCGGAACGATCTCCTGGATCGGCTGGAGATCCCGCGTGGATCGCTTCTGGGAGACGCCGAACAGCGTCTTTTCCGATCGATCCACGACCTGATCGACCGAGATGGACTCGTCATGCGCGAGACGCGCAATGTCCCCGGCTGCGTTCAGAAGCCGCCGGCGCACCGCCGCCTGTTCCACCAGCCGGCCGTACGACTCGATGCTGATGGCCGAGGGCACCGCGTTGATCAACTGCGAGATCGACGCAGCCCCACCGACCGTGTCGAGTTGCCCCTGCTGCTCGAGATCTGTGGTCAGGGTGAGGAGATCGATAGGATCGCGCCGTTCGTGAATGCGAATGATCGCCTCGTAAATCCAGCGGTGTTTTCTCAGATAAAAGTCATCGGCCTGCAAAAAAGGCAAGACGCGAAAGATGCCTTCCGGATCAATAAGTAAAGCCCCCAACACCGCCTCTTCGGCTTCGACGTTGTGGGGTACAGCAGCGTCTGACATTGCCATAAATTCAATTCACTTCCCGATATCAAAAGATACGCAAGCCACTTACAAACGTTAGCATGGTCCGTCATACACACGTGAAGCAGGGTGAAAGGCCGCAAAGACAGCCAGGCGTAACCGCGTCAAGGCCGGAACACGCGCCCGATGCGGCTGCGCCCAGGATTACTCTCTGGAAGGTGGGGTGTCGCTGTCCAAAGAACTGAGAAAGTCGCGGAAGACCCCGAGGTTCTTCTCGGCGCCCTCACCCTCCGCGATGTCCTCCTCCGGCACCACGCCGGCCTCGTCCATCACGTACTCGGCGACGTAAATCGGCACCCCGACCCTGACCGCGATCGCCATCGCGTCACTGGGACGCGAATCGACCTCGATCTCTTCACCCTCCACATCCAGGATCAAGCGCGCATAGAAGGTATTATCCGCCAGATCGTTGATAAAGATATAGAGAAGTTCCGCATTCAGCGCATTCATCGTATTGAAGATGAGATCGTGAGTCAGCGGACGTTCCATCTGGATCTTGTTCACCCCTACCGAGATCGCCTCTGCCTCACATGGTCCAATCCAGATCGGTAGATACCGCTCCATTCCCATCTGTTTCAGAACCACAATGCGATGTTGTGAGACGAGACTGACCTGTATCGTCTCCAATGTGACCTCTAACATGGATGCCTCCCACTCTCACGCGATCACACATGATCAGCTGCCCCAACCTATGGATCTGGGGGCGTAGCCCTATTATAGTGGGGATTTTCAGTTACCTCAAGCGC
>DAOTTS010000213.1:0-15335 GCA_034437735.1 Anaerolineae bacterium | reverse complement strand
AGCGAGAGCATGATCTACGCGGCGATGACGTGTGTGATGCTTAAACGACTCGCTCGCAATCCTGCTATCTATATGTAAATGTGCAATTTAACTTTTAAAACACGTTCTTAGTCATAACGAACTCTACTGTCCATCGGTCAGCCGTGTAGACCTCGCGGGCCTGGCGAGAAGGACAACGCCGTAATGGCTCTGGGCAGGTGGTCAGTAATCAGGGTGACCTGAGGATTGAGATTCATACTTGACATTAGAATCGGCACATGTTATAATTTTCATAGTTGGACGTTCAACGTCTGACCTTTCACTTAGTATAGCAGCTTCTAGATGAATTGTCAACTGTTTGGAAAAAGAGAGAGAGGATACCTCATTGATGGAGGGCGCGGTAAATTGTCTTTTCCCACCCCCGTATTTCCCAGCCCGTCCGGCTCAACGCAAGTAGCCTTCTGTGCAAGGCCAGAGATTAGGAGACAAAATGATTCCATCCAAAGAGCAGTTACGGTCTATGTACGAACAGATGGTCACCATCCGTCGGTTTGAAGAGACGGCGGCAGCCTTGATGGACGAAGGGAAGCTGGTAGGCGAGATTCATCTCTACGTTGGTCAAGAAGCCACCGCCGTAGGTGTATGCTCCGCTCTGCGTCAGGACGATTACATCACGAGCACACATCGGGGTCATGGCCACGTGATCGCTAAGGGAGCCGACATCAAGCCGATGATGGCAGAGTTGTTCGGCCGGCGCACAGGCCTGTGCAAAGGGAAGGGCGGATCGATGCATGTCGCTGACGCCAGTCTCGGCATTCTGGGCGCCAACGGTATCGTCGGTGGAGGCCTTCCCATTGCCACAGGAGCCGGCCTGGCGGCGCAAATGAGCAAAAAGGACCAGGTCGCAGTATGCTTCTTCGGCGATGGGGCGTCCAACGAGGGCGCCTTCCACGGCTCCCTCAATCTCGCCTCGGTCTGGAACCTGCCGGTCATCTATGTATGTGAGAACAACAAGTACCACGAGTTCTCCCTCAGCGGGCCTGTGACAGCGGGCGAGATCTCCAAGAGGGCCGACGCGTATGACATTCCCGGTGTGCGAGTCGACGGGCAGGACGTCCTGGCAGTACGCGAGACGGCTCGAGAGGCCGTCCAGCGCGCTCGCTCCGGTGGGGGACCCACGCTCATTGAGGCAGACACATTCCGCTTCGCCGGACACTTTGTGGGCGAGGAGTCGGTGATTCCGCCCTACCGCTCGGAGGAGGAAGTTGAACTGGCCAAAGAGCGAGATCCCATTTCTCTCTTCCGGTCTCGGCTCGTCCAGGAAGGACACATGTCGGATGGAGAGCTGGAGTCGCTTGAGGCAGAAATTGAATCTCGTGTTCAGGAAGCGGTCTCTTATGCAGAGAACAGCCCATGGCCTGAAGGATACGAGGCCCTGGAGGACGTATTCGTGACCACGGGGAAGCAAGCGAGGGAGGAGAACAATGGCTAAGGTGTACTTGACGAGTGCCGTGCAGCAAGCATTTTACGAAGAGATGAAGCGGGACGGCAGCGTTATCGTCTTCGGCGAGGACGTGAAAGTGAGCCCGTACGGCTATCTTCGCGGTTTGTACGAGGAGTTTGGCTCGGAACGGGTCCGAAATACGCCTATCTCCGAGAATACGCTGGCCGGCGCCGCCGTCGGCGCAGCGGTTTGTGGCCTGCGGCCCGTCGTGGACTTGATGACCGGGAACTTCCTGTATACGGGCATGGACCAGATTGCCAATCAAGCCGCGAAGCTCTGCTATATGACGGGCGGACAGCTGAACATCCCGGCTGTCTTCATCGTTGTTATGGGAGGTGGCAGCAATATCGCGGCACAACATTCCGACTCTCCCCATCCGGTCTTCATGAACCTGGGAGGGCTTAAAGTTGTGGTGCCTACCACGCCGGCCGATGCCAAGGGCCTCGTGAAATCGGCCGTCCGGGACGATGACCCGGTGATGCTGCTAATTCCATCGGCATGTCTGGGGACCAAAGGGGAGGTCCTGGAGGAAGACGACTTCACAATCCCGTTTGGCGTCGCTGACGTCAAGCGTGAGGGAGACGATGTGACCATCGTGGGAATCGGGAGTATGCTGAAGCAGACTCTGCTGGCTGCAGCGACGCTGGCTGAGGAGGATATCTCGGCAGAGGTGATTGATCCCCGTACGCTCAATCCGCTCGACAGTGAGACCATTCTTGATTCCGTGGCGAAGACCGGCCGACTTGTCGTTGTAGACGAGTCACGCAGGTTGTGCAGCGCCGCGAGTGAGATTGCAGCTGTCGTTTTGGAGGAAGCTTTCGATGACCTCAAGGCCCCCGTGCGTCGAGTGACGGTTCCTAACGTGCCGATGCCCTTCAGCCCTCCGCTGGAGAAGTTCGTGCGGCCGGGGGCGGACGAGATTGTCAGCGCGGCCAGGTGGGTCGTCGCTCACTAAACCGCCAAGGTCAACGCTATGCTACTGAAAGACAAGGTTGCTGTCGTTACAGGTGCCTCCCAGGGTATTGGGCTGGCCATCGCTCGGCGGCTTGCTCAACAAGGCGCGCGGGTGGTTCTTGCTGACATTCTGACGGAACGCGGGAGCGAAGCTGCTGAGGCGTTGAGGAACGAAGCGTACGATGCGATCTTCAGCGAGATGGACGTGACGGACCAGTCGTCTATCCAGAATACACTTGATCGCTGCCTGGAGGCGTTCGGGGATGTCGACATCCTGGTCAACAATGCGGGTGTTAATAGTGCCAAGCCCGTAGTGGATCTCAGCCGGGAAGAATGGGAGAAGGTCATGACAGTCAATTTGACGGGGGCCTTCCTCTGCTCGCGGCTGTTTGCCCGGCATATGGTGGAACGGAAAGCGGGCGGCAGCATCCTCTTCATGTCGTCAGAAGTCGGCAAGCGAGGCGAGGCGGGAGCCTCGGCGTATGCTGCCTCCAAATTCGGTGTCATCGGCCTGATGGAGTGCCTCGCGCTAGAGCTTGCTCCTCATGGCATCCGCGTAAACGCAGTCTGCCCGGGCGACGTCGACGCTCCGATGCTCCACTGGGTCCTTGAGCAGGTGGCTGCGCGGGCAGGTGTTTCTTACGACGAGATATACCAGACGGAGCTCGATACCATCCCGCTGGGTAGATTGGCCAGCCCGACCGAGGTTGCCGATGTGGTCGTGTTCCTAGCTTCATCATTAGCCAGCTATGTCACCGGCGAGTCCGTAAACGTCGATGGCGGGCGGTTGAGTGGGTAGCCTATTCGGAATGGAGCCTTGTATAGTCGGTGCAACTGAAGGCTGCGCCGTGACGAGTGATTCCAGGGTTTGATTGAAGTAGGGAGGTGGCGTGACTACAGAGATATTGCTTCCGCAGAGGGGCATGGGGATGAGCGAAGCCACGATTGTTCGCTGGCACAAGGATGAAGGCGACTACGTCGAGGAGGGAGAGCTGCTCGTCGAGCTCGAGTCGAGCAAGGTCACCGAGGAGATTAACGCTCCTGTCAGCGGCATTGTGTCGAAGATCTTCTATGAAATGGACGCGGAGGTAGAAGTAGGTGAGGTGCTCGCGACGATCGATGAGGGATCAGCAGATGAAGGCTGATCAGCCAGCCGCTGAGCAGGGCGCAGTTGAGCGTCAGCCTCTCAGCATGCTGCGGCGCCGGATTGCCCAGCAGATGACCAAGAGCACGGACGAGGCTCCCCAGCTCACCCTGCATACGGAGGCCGACGTGACGGCCATGGTGGAGAGGCGTGAGGCGTTGAAAGAGTGCGCCGGTATCACGTACACCGACATTCTAGTCAAGGTCGTGGCCGATGTCTTGACTCGACACCCTCAGCTCAACGCCAACTGGGACGGTGATGCCATTATGGTGCACAAGGATGTGAATGTCGGGGTTGCAGTGGCCCTCGAGGAAGGGCTCATCGTGCCGGTGGTCAGAAATGCTGACGAGAAATCGCTCGAGGAGATCTCCAGTGCCGTGACAGACGTGGTGGACAGAGCTCGAGAGAGAAAGCTTTTAATCCAGGATGTATCCGGAGGCACGTTCACCGTTACGAACCTCGGGAGGTCGTGCGTGGACTTCTTCACGCCGATTCTCAACCCGCCTCAGGCTGCCATTCTCGGCGTCGGTCGCATTACCCGACGTCCGGCCGTTGTGAATGAGGAGATAGCGATTCGGTCGACCATGGGGCTCAGCCTCACGTTCGACCACCGCGTGGTTGACGGTGTACCGGGGGCTGCCTTTCTCGATGAGATCACTCGGATACTTGCGGCGGCAGATTTCTGAGTAGAGATCACCCGCTCAATCGTGGGTGCTTAAAGAAACAGATCAGCTTTCACGACGAGGTCTTGCACCTGACGCACCGGGCGCGTGTGAGGCTTTTTGATTCTGAGCTGGTCAATGCTAATGGTGGTTGTGCGATAATCTTGATATAGACCGGAGGAATGTATACAACATGGCAAAGAAACGAGTCATCATCGCGGGAGCTGGTGGGCGCGACATGCACAACTTCACGACCTACTTCCGCGGCAACGAGCACTATGAAGTCGTGGCCTTCACGGCCACGCAGGTCCCTTTTCTGGCTGGTCGGGATGTACCGCCTGAGGTCACCGGACCGGACTATCCCGACGGGATCCACATCTACGACGACTTCGAGCTGGAGCGCCTGATCGATGAGTTGGACGTCAATGAAGTGAACTTCGCGATCCTTGATGTTTCTCACGAATACGTGATGCACCAAGCTTCGCGGATTATGGTCGCAGGTGCCAACTTCCTGTTGCTGGGTGAAGATGTCACCATGCTCAAGAGCAAGAAGCCTGTGATAGCCGTGACCGCGGTTCGCACCGGCTCCGGGAAGGGCCCGACGGCTCGTCGTGTCGCTGAGCTGTTGCGAGATGAGATGGGGAAGAAGGTCGTCATATATGAACATCCGAATCCGTATGGCGATCTGATCGACCAATCGCTGCAACGGTTCGATTCCTACGAGGACCTCGACAAGCACAACTGCTCGGTCGAAGAGCGAGAGGAGTACGAGCCCTACATCGTCGACGGGTTCACGGTCTTCACCGGGATCGAGACGGAGAAGGTTCTCCGGGCTGCAGAGGAGGAGGGCGACGTGATCGTGTGGGAGGGCGGCAACAACGACCTCCCGTTCCTGGTGCCCGATGTTCATATCGTCGTCGCTGATCCGCATCGAGCGGGCCACGAGATTCGATATCACCCGGGTGAAGCAGGCGTGCGCCGGGCCGATGTGATCCTAATCAACAAGGTCGACACCGCAGATTATGACGACGTTCGGACCGTTCGCTCGAATGTCCGAGAGTACAACCCCAACGTGATCATCATCGAAGCCGTCTCTCCGCTTTACGTCGATGAGCCCGCGATGATCGCCGGCAAGCGGGTCCTGGCTGTCGAGGACGGCCCTTCGGTCACCCACGGAGATATGCCTTACGGTGCCGGCGTGATGGCGGCGGAGCGCTTCGGCGCTGAGTTGGTGGATCCTCGTCCCTACGCCGTCGGTACGGTTAAGGAGACGCTGGAGGAGTATCCTCATCTTAAGTTCGCCTTGCCAGCTATGGGGTACAGTCCGCAACAGCGGGAGGAGCTGGAGACGTCGATCAACGCGGTGCCATGCGACGTTGTTCTGCTAGGGTCTCCCATCGACCTCACCCGGGTCATTGACATTAGGAAGCCGACTCAGCGGGTCTCGTACGAGACACGCGAGATCGGAAGGCCGAATCTCATGGACGTTTTGGCTCCAGTGATCGACGGTTGATCGGCTCGAGAGCAGAAGACTTTGACAGGAGGCTCTGTTGACGAAGACGGATACTGCGTCGCTGAACCTGAGACCGCGGATGCAGACCCTATCGGAGGAGCAGATCCGACGAACGCACACCGTGAGCCTCCGCATTCTGGAGGAAACCGGGGTCTCACTCACTGAACCTGAGGCTCGCGAGTTGCTTCACGGCGTCGGTGCGCAGATCGTGGATGACGAACTGGTCAGGATTCCTGCTCATCTGGTTGAGGAAGCGCTGGAAAGTGCGCCCTCTGAAATTCGCTTCAGCACGCGAGCTGGGGAGGACGGGGTCGTCCTGGGCGGCTATCGTAGCAGCTTTGGAATTGCCGCGGACGCCCCCGACTTCCTCGACCCTCAGACTGGTGATCGGCGGCCGTGCGTCGCGTCGGACGCAGCGGCTATGGCGACACTATGCGACGCACTCCCCGACATGGACTTCCTCGAAATGGCGGGACATGCTGCGGACGTGCCGGCGCAGGTAGCGGACCGCGTGGTGTTCAAGCGTGTCATCTGCCATACGGAGAAATTGGTCGGCATTGGGTCTGCCGGGACTGGCGAGCAAGCTCTGCTGGAAGTGCTGGAGATGGCGGCGCTGGTGGCCGGGGGGAAGGACGCCCTGCGCCAGCGACCCTTCTTTTGGTACTACGCTGAGCCAATCTCGCCCCTGATTCACGTCCCCGAGGCTGTCCGAAAGCTGCTCATCTGCGCCGACTGGGCCCTCCCTGTCGTCTACATTCCTATGCCTCAGCTTGGGAGCAGTGCACCGATTACCCTGGCGGCTGCACTGGCGCAGGGGAATGCAGAGACGCTCAGCGGCCTGGTCATTCACCAGCTCAAGCGGACGGGGGCGCCCTTCATATATGGCGCCATACCCGGCGCGATGGACATGAAGACCACGGTCGTCGGATACGGGTCCCCGGAGATGAGCCTCCTCAGTGCTGCGTACAGCGATCTGGCTCATCACTACGGGCTGCCAATGTTTGGTACCGGGGGCTGCGGAGACGCCAAAGCTCTCAATCTCCAGATTGCTGCAGAGGCTACGCTGTCCCTTGTGCTCGGGTCCTTGAGCGGAGCCAATCTCGTTCACGATATCGGCCTTCTCGACCAGTCCCTGGCCGTTTCGCCGGAACTGGCCGTCCTGGTTCACGAAGTGATTGGCATGGTCAAGCGCATACTCGGTGGGGTGCCCGCCGGGGAGGACGATTTTGCGCTGGATTTGATCAACGAGGTGGGCCCGGGGGGCGAGTATCTGACTCACAATCACACCTTTGAGCATTTCCGGCGCGTGTGGTATCCGACGCTTTTCGACCGCAGCCGCTCCGAGCTCGGCGAGAGCGGAGAGAGCCTAAACCAACGTCTGCGACGTCAGACGCTTGAGTTGTTGGAAGATCATGAACCGAATCCTTTGCCTGAGGAGGTCGAGGCAGAACTGGATCAGCGGGAGGCACACTGGCTTTCCTCCGCAAACAGCTAGAGGGACCGAGAACCAGAAGCGATCTGTCGCTGGCTGATGCCCTGGAAGCGCATGGCCGGGGAGGGACGGGACGCAGAGGCTGCTGGAGGGGGAGGATATAGCTCTGGCAGTGGAGGATTGACCGAATGCACGGGGCGGTGCTATAAGCGCTCTAGCCGGCGTTGTGCTGCTGTCTGCATCTCAGAACTGGTCCCTCCCTGGATGACCGGGGGCGGTCCGTATGATCAGTCGGTACTTCTTGCGAGTTCTGGCGGGCCATTATGCGATGGAGAGATCTCTCGAATGGATCAAGTAGACGTTGAGTGGTACGGGCCGTTGACCAAGTACGTGGATTCGGAAGAGCGTGTTCGTGTGCAGGCCCATCAGTCGATCCAGGAAGCGGCAGCGGAACTCGGCATTCCTCCCAAGCACCCGCTTGTTGTTCTGGTCAATGGGCGAGTTCGTGACCTTGACTATCACCTGAAGCCAGGTGATAAAGTGAGGTTTCTCACATCTATTGCAGGAGGGTGAACGCTATGAGCATAGTCGGCAGGACGTTATCGGCGGTTGAAAACGAGCAGGACACGCATGGGATCAACGGAAGGATCCTTCGGGTGAACTTAACGAAGGGTCAGATGGAGGTGGACCGGCCCGATGAGGCATTCTACCGCACCTACTTTGGCGGACGCGGAATCGTGCTGCATTACCTTCTCTCCGAGACGCCTGCAGGGGTGGACCCGCTCGGTCCGGACAACTTGTTGGTGTTTGCTGCAGGCGTGCTGACCGGGACGATCCTTCCTGGCACAGGGCGCCACGGGGTCGGGGCCAAGTCGCCCTTGACCGGCGCGCTGGCTAGCGGTGAGGCCGGTGGCTGGTGGGGTGGCGAACTCAAGCGGGCCGGGTTTGACGCTCTTGTTTTCCGGGGCCGCGCTGAAGTTCCTGTTTATCTGTGGATCAAGGATGGCAAAGTCGAAATCCGAGACGCTGATCATCTGTGGGGGCGCCCCACAGGGGACGTCGAGGATGAGATCCGTCAGGAGCTGGGCGACGAGCGGATCCGAGTTGCACAGATTGGACCGGGTGGTGAGAACCTGGTGCGATATGCCTGTGTCGTTCATGATGCAAACCGAGCCGCCGGTCGGTCTGGCCTGGGAGCCGTGATGGGCAGCAAGAATCTCAAGGCTATCGCTGTGAGAGGAGATAAACGCGTCAGCCTCGCGGACCGGAGTGCTATGAGCGGTACCCTCAAATGGATAACCAGCAATTACAAGGAGGAGATGGCATGGGCCGTGGCAATGGGGACCCCTGGAGAAGTGAAAGCGCTGCACGACATAGGGTCTCTGCCGGTCAAGAACTTTTCGGAACCGAGCTTCGAGGGCATCGAGAGAGTGGACGGAGAGCATTTCTTCGATCTGATGTTGGTGGGGCGGGACACCTGCATGGGGTGTCCCGTGCGCTGCAAACCCGTGTACCAGTATGAGAACGGATACGAGGTCGACAGGAAGTACGGAGGCCCGGAGTATGAGACGATTGGCGCTCTAGGCTCCTTGTGTCTGGTGGATGACCCTGTGGCGGTAGCGAAGGCGAATGAGCTTTGTGAGGCGAATGGCCTCGATACGATCTCAACCGGCGGAACGATTGCTTTTGTGATGGAATGCGTCGAGAAAGGGCTTCTCACGGCCTCCGAAGGGGACGACTTCTTGCCGCGCTTCGGTGATGCTGACTCCGTCGTGGAGAGCGTCCGGCGCATCGCGCAGCGGGAAGGCATTGGCGACCGGATGGCCGAAGGAAGTGCTCGGATGGCTGAGTCCATAGGACCGGAAGCAGAGGAGCTCGTTGTGACGACACGAGGGCAAGAGCTTCCTATGCACGACCCTCGGTTGAAGAACGCGTTTGGGCTTGGATACGCGGTCTCTCCCACTGGTGCGGACCACATGCACAACATGGACGACACGTTCGTCAACAACCCCGAGAGTCCCAACTGTGCCAGGTTGCGATCCCTCGGTTTTGAGACGCCGCTGCCTCTCTTTGGGTTGCCCAAGAAGAAGGTAGAGGCCTTCGCGTACGAGACCGCGTTTATGCACTTCATGGATTCTGCCGTCCTGTGTGATTTCTACCCCTACGAGTATCATCACCTGGCCGAGGCGATTAAGGGGGTGGCCGGCTGGGATATGAGTAAAGAGGAGATCGTCCAGATTGGCATGCGCGTCGTGACGATGGCCCGGCTTTTCCTCGTTCGCGAGGGCTTCACGGCGGAGGATGATCAACTGCCGCAGCGGGTTTACCAGCCGCATGAAACGGGCCCCGTCGAGGGGCAGGCTCTCTCGCTGGAAGAGTTCAAGCAGGCTCTACACACGTATTATCAGGTGATGGATTGGGACGAGAACGGGGTCCCAACCGAGGCGGCCCTGGAAGAACTGGGTCTTGAGTGGGCGAGGTAACTGGGCAAAGGAATAAGAGCATCGGTCACCTGTTCGGCTGGCAGCGGGTCGCCTTTTCAGCTACTGGAAGCTGTCTGGGAGGCTGCGATGGCTGTAAGGTGGATGGTAGCGGATTCCGGAGAACTGTGACAGAAGTGAATCTCAGCAAGGAGCACCTTTGGTGATGAGAAGAACCGAGTACGAGTTGCTATTAAAGGGCGGTGAGATCATGTCTCCGGCTCGACCCGATCGCGTTCGTCGTGACGTTGCGTTCGCGGGAGGCCGGGTTGCCGCCATTGAGGAATCTATTCGAGCAGAGAGGGCGGAGGACGTGATTGACGTCTCCGGCAAGATTGTTACGCCCGGTCTGGTTGACATTCACACGCATGTGTACGCGGGGCAGCAACCGCTAGGCATCGAGGCTGACCCTGTAGCGCGCAGAAGCGGTGTCACCACTTTCGTCGACGCGGGTTCAACAGGGGCCGCAAACTTCGCTCCCTTCAGGAGTTGCGTTATTGAAGGGGCAAAGAGCCGGGTGGTCGCTTTTCTCAATATTTCCGCGCTGGGGCTGACGGCCATCAACCTATCTCCGGAGCACGCAAATCCTCTGTACTTGAACACAGCCCGGGCGATCGAGGTGGCCAAAGCCAACCAGGACGTCATCGTCGGGATCAAGGTGAGGGTGTACAACACGGATGTCGGCATCATCTGGAAGGCGAGGGCAGTGGCCGACGCACTCGGTCTTCCTCTTATGATCCACATCGGATACGGACCCCCCAGCTTGCGCGACATTGTCAACAATCTGCAGGAAGGCGACATCCTGACTCACTGTTTTACCTCTTACAGTCACTGCATCTTGACTGAGGACCGGACGGTGCGGCGGGAGGTCCGTGAAGCTGTTGACCGGGGCGTGATTTTCGACACCGGCCATGGGCTCGACAGCTTCGGCTTCGGTGTGGCCAGAGACGCCATCGCAGACGGACTGCTGCCCGATGTCATCAGTACCGATCTCCACGCGTTAAATATCGATGGGCCTGTCCACGATCTACCAACGACCTTATCGAAGTTCTTGGCTCTCGGGTTCTCCCTCGAAGAAGTGCTCTATCGAGCCACGGTTGCTCCCGCTCAGGCTGTCGGCCTTGGTTCCCTCGCCGAGGGGCTGCATGTTGGCGGCTCCGGCGATGCAGCAGTCTTCGAACTTGCGGAGGGGGAGTTCGAGTATAAGGATTCCTATGGTGATACGCTGGTCGGGCGTCATAAGCTTGTTCACGCGCTCACCGTCCGAGAGGGGAGGCCACTCACGGCTTCCGAATGACGCCCAAGGGGGTCGCGGCCGAGCCTATAGGCTTCGGAGCCGCGGAACCTTGACGCGGTTCGCTGTCCGGCGAGGCCGCTGAGACCATTCTGCGGCGGCGATGATAGAACAAGGGCCGGTCGCTGTTGACCGGGCAAGAAGCGACGGATCCGGCATAGGCGACTATCCTGCTTCGATGGATACAACGTGAGAGATGTGGGACGCCGTCCCAACTGGGCTTTCTTGACGTGGAAGTAGGCGCCTGCCAGAATGCAGTAGGATGTCCTATCTTCCTGCAACAACTCGCTTCGTGGTTTTGTCTCCTGTCACGTAGAGACAGGCACGGTAGAGAAGGGAGGAAAACACGCTCCTAGAACACTTCAAAGCAGTGCGGATTACACGCGATTCCAAGCCTTATCAATTACTGGTAGTCATATAACATAAAGGAGACTGAAGATGAGAAGGACGATTCTCTACTTGATTCTAGCACTATCCTCACTCGCGTTCTTGGTGACTGCGACAGCGTGTGGCACGCCGACCGCGGCTCCGGAGCCAACCGAGGAGCCCACTTCCGTACCTGCCGAAGAGGAGGCTTCGCCGACGACGGAAGAAGAGCCGTCTCCAACGGCCGAGGAAGAGACCGGAACGGCGATGGGGGGAACGCTCAGGGTTGCGAGCAAAGAACCCTTCAACAAGTTCAACCCGTATGCTCAGGTGTCGTTGGTGGACTACTATGTGACGCGAAATGTGTTCGACAACCTCGTCACGTACGACAGCAATTTCGAGATCCAACCTATGCTGGCTGAAAGCTGGGAGACCCCAGACGACAACACCTGGGTGTTCAATCTCAGGGACGACGTCACCTTCCACGACGGCACCAGATTCGACGCCGAGGCTGCCAAGTTCTCACTCGACCACTTCTTGGACGGAGCCTACGGTGAGATCGCGTCTCGGGTCGACGAGGTCAATGTCATCGATTCGACAACCCTGGAGATCAAGACGTCAGAGCCGTTCCCCGCGCTCCTTTACACCCTGGCTTGGGACTGGACAGCTATCGTCAGCCCAACCGCGTGGGAAGAACTAGGGGAGACCGAGTTTGGTCAGGCGCCGGTCGGCAGCGGCCCCTTCATGTTTGACTCCTGGGACGCCGGTAACAAACTGACCCTCAAGGCAAACCCCGACTACTGGCGCACCGACGAGAATGGGCAGGCGTATCCCTACGTCGACGAGGTCGTCTTCAGCATTCGACCCGATCGCGCGGGCGCCGTGGCGGCCCTGATGTCCGGTGATGTGGATCTAATCAGTGAGATCTCCCCGTCCTTGGCGCCCCAGCTGGAGGCGGCGGACACGACAAACGTCAGCATGGCGCCGACGTTTGGCTGGCAGTACTTCTTCCTCAACACACAGGAACCTCCCTTCGACGACGTCCATAAGCGACGTGCTGTCCAGCTCGCCCTGAACAGGCAAGGGATTGTAGAGGGGGTCGCCCGAGGCTTTGCGACACCATTGCTCGGCCCATACCCGCCCCATTCTTTGGCGTATGACCCGAGCATAGAGGAAGAAGGTTTCTACAGCGCCACGCCGGATCTCGATAGGGCACGAGAGGAACTCGAAGACGCTGGTGTGCCCGATGGATTCGAGTTCACCCTGACTTACGCGCAGGATCTCCCATGGTCGAACATCGCTCCCGTGGTCCAGGCTCAGCTCGCTGAGGTGGGCATCACGGTCAATCTCGACGGTCGGGAAATCGGTGCCGTGCTGGACGACATGTTTGCCTCCAACTTTGAAGCACTCCTGATCGATTGGTCCGGACGCGCGGACCCCGACTTCAACGTCAGGCCCTTTTACGTATGCGAGGGTGTCAACAACTTCGCCCTGTACTGCGACGAAGAGGTCGACCGGATTCTCAGAGAGGCTGGGCGGACCATTAAGCCAGAGACGCGAGTTGATCTCTATCACGAGGCCCAAAGGCTGATCAACGAAGACGCGCCGATCATCTTGCTGTACAGCAAGCCCGAGATCAAGGCCACGCGGGCCTACGTGAAGGGGTACGAAGCGTTCGGGGACGACCGTGTTCTTCTGTTCAACGTCAGCCTAGATAAGTAGTCGAGTCGCAGCTTGCACACGTTCAATCACTAGAGAGGGAGCCATATGAATCAGAGCAAGGGTTCGGGTTTTCTTCGGTACCTGACATGGCGCCTTCTGGGCTTGATATTCGTCATGTGGGCGGTGGCGACCATCGTCTTCATCATCCTCCGCCTCGTTCCTGGTGATCCCGTGCAGATCCTGGTCGGTGTCGGGGTCGTTGACCCGAACGCCGTTCAGGAGCTTCGGGACGAACTGGGCCTCAATCGCCCTCTGATCGTCCAGTACCTCGATTGGATGGCCGGCCTAGCAAGAGGCGATCTGGGCACGAGTATCCGCCGTCAGAGACCGGTGACGGAGATCGTCGCTAAGAGGCTTCCCCCGACAGCCGAGCTTGCTCTGATCTCGTTCGTGATAGGGGTGATTATCAGTCTGCCAGCGGGCATTGCAGCCGCTCGCCATAGAGGTAAGGCGGTGGACCTGGTGGTCACCTCTCTCTCCCTTATCGGGATTTCTACACCGAGCTACGTGCTTGGCTTGCTCGGGGTGTACATACTGTCGATCAACTTGGGTGTCCTGCCCTCGGGCGGGTATGTGAGCTTCTCCGAGAGTCCACTTCAGAACCTGAAGTTCATGGTGATGCCCGCGCTAACCCTAGGATTGCTGACAGCCGGCAAGCTCGTCCGTATCCTCCGTCGGAACCTGGTCGACGAGATGTCGGAGGACTACGTTCGTACAGCTCGCGCCAAGGGACTCAGGGAGCAAGCGGTCTTCTACGGACACGTACTTCGCAACGCCGTGACGCCCTACATAACCCTTGCCGGCATTGAGATAGGCATTATGCTCTCCGGCGAGGTGATTGTCGAGAACATCTTCGCGATTCCCGGCCTGGGAAGGCTTATCGTGACCAATATCTACGAGCGCGATTATCCAGTTGTGCAGGGGGCGGTGTTCGTCGTCACGGCCGTATACGTGATCGTCAACCTGGTTGTCGATCTGCTATACGCATGGCTTGATCCGAAGATATCCTTGGACTAGGTTCCATCCAGCTGATGGCTTTCTGGTCTGAGCATACCGCCTGCCGAGAGCACCAGGCTGCACTTTGTCTCTCGATTCGGTCAAGCGTTGGCCGATACTACTAAGGAATGAGTCCTAAACAACTTACCCAGATCGTGAGTACAGGGCGGCAAAGAACGGATAATCGAGTATACTACGCCGCATATTGATCTCTAAACCAAAAGCGAGAAATGAAAGCCTATCCGCCTGAAGTGGAAGCCGTTATGCGCAATTTCTATGAGAGTTTGAATGAAAGAGACCGTCGCCGCTATGCGGGTGTGGAGGCGCTGAAACTGGGGCACGGCGGGCAAAACTACATCGCCCGGGTGCTGGGATGCAGTCGGCGCACCGTGCGCAAGGGGGCCCGTGAAGTCAGTGGTTTGTCGAGCCGCGAGGTAAGGGAACAGATTGGCACGCCTCGGGCGGAGCGGGAGCGGGTGAGGCAAGTAGGCGGGGGGCGCAAACCGTATTGGGTTACCCACCCGGAGTTGGACGAGCAGTTTCTGGCCGTGTTGCGCGACCATACAGCGGGGGATCCGATGGACGAGCGGGTTCGCTGGACGAATCTGCGTGAATGGGAAATCGTCGCCGCGCTGGAACGCGACTATGACGTGCGGGTGAGTCGGCGCGTGGTGCGGCAACTGTTGAAAAAGCATCACTACCGCCGCCGTAAGGCCTGCAAACGGCGCGCCCTCAAAACTGAGATTCCGGATCGCGATGCCCAATTCGAGAATATTGCGCAACTCAAAGCGGCTTACCAAGCCGCAGGCAACCTCATTATCAGTATGGACACCAAGAAGAAAGAGCATTTGGGTAACTTTTATCGGGACGGCCATTTGTATACGCTGGAGGAATTGGCCGTGTATGACCATGATTTCCCTAGTTATGCCGAGGGCATCATCATTCCGAATAGTTTGTATGACCTGCAACATAACATTGGGTATATTCAAGTGGGTACCAGCCACGACACCAGTGAGTTTGCCTGCGATAGTTTTCGCCATTGGTGGTATACCTATGGCTGCCGCCTCTATCCCCATGCGACCTCCATTTTGGTGTTGTGCGATGGCGGGGGCAGCAATAGCGCCCGCCACTACATTTTCAAACAGGACTTGCAAGCCCTCGCCGATGAAATCGGGGTGGAAATCCGTATCGCTCACTACCCGCCCTATTGCTCCAAATACAACCCGATTGAGCATCGTCTGTTTCCCCATGTCACACGTGCCTGTCAAGGCGTCATTTTCACCAGCCTG
>DAOTTS010000212.1:0-59425 GCA_034437735.1 Anaerolineae bacterium | reverse complement strand
TGAGACCGATCCGCTGACGCCTCGGGGGGAATATGCGAACAGCTGCGTGGGAAGAGAGCGTCTCCTGGGGTTCTATTCCCGGAAGGCCGGCACGCCGGTCGTGTTGATCCGCTTGAGTTACGCCTTGGATCTCCGCTATGGGGTGGTGGTCGACGTGGCCCGTAAGGTCTATGCCGGCTTGCCCGTGGACGTCACTATGGGCTACGCCAACGGTATCTGGCAGGGTGACGCCAATGCGATGATTCTCCGCTCGTTGGCACTGGCGGCATCCCCGGCCTACGCCCTTAATCTGACCGGCCCCCGGTTCTCTATCCGCGAAGTGGCGATGCGTTTGGGGAAGTTGATGGACCGACCCATCACCTTGGTGGGGCGGGAGGCGGAGACCGCTTATCTGAGCGATACCACCCGTCTCCATCAAACGTTGGGGCACCCGTCCACGCCGTTGGACGCGGTGATCCGCTGGACGGCCCAATGGATCGTGGAGGGCGGGCCTCTCCTCGACAAGCCGACCCATTTTGAGACGCGCAACGGACGCTACTGAAGAAGGGAGTTTTCATGCCCAACGATTCCAAGCCACCCGCGTGGGTGCGAGAGGCTCTGCAAACCGGGTTGGTCATTCCGGCCCATCCCCTGGCGTTGGACGCCAACCGCAAATTTGACGTTCGTCATCAGCGCGCGCTGACCCGTTACTATCACGCCGCCGGCGCGGGTGGGGTCGCGGTTGGGGTTCACACGACGCAGTTTGGGATCCGCGATCCCGCGTACGATCTGCTCGGGCCGGTGCTGGCCCTGGCAGCGGAGACGGTCGCCGACTGTGATGCGGCGACCGGACGGCGTACGGTCCGCATCGCCGGCGTGGTTGGGCCGACGCGGCAAGCGGTTCAAGAGGCCGGGCTGGCCCGCAATCTCGGGTATCACGCCGGATTGCTGTCCCTGGCGGCGCTGCCGGATGCCGACGACGATGCCCTGATCGCCCACTGCCGCGCCGTCGCGGCGGTCATTCCCCTGGTGGGCTTTTACCTTCAGCCGGCGGTGGGAGGCCGGGTGCTCTCTTACCGGTTCTGGCGCCGGTTTCTCGAGATTCCCAACGTGATCGCGATCAAAATCGCCCCGTTCGACCGGTACAAGACGCTGGACGTGATACGGGCCGTGGCGGCATCAGGACGGTCGGAGGACGTCGCGCTCTACACCGGAAACGACGATCACATCGTCCTGGATCTTCTGACGACCTATGCGGTCCCCACGTCCCGGGGGACGGTCACGCTGCGCATCGCCGGCGGGTTGCTGGGTCATTGGGCGTGTTGGACCCGACGGGCGGTCGAGCTTCTGGGTGCGTGCCAAGCTGCGCGAACGGAGGGTGCCCTGCCGGCCCACCTGCTGACGCGGGCTGCCCAGGTGACCGACTGCAATGCGGCCTTCTTCGATGCGGCCCATGACTTCGCCGGGTCAATCGCGGGCATCCACGAGGTGCTGCGGCGCCAGGGATTGATGGCCACCCGGCTCTGTCTCAACCCGGACGAACGGCTCTCGCTGGGACAGAGGGGGGCGATCGATCGGGTCGTCCGCGCCTATCCGCACCTGAACGACGATGGATTCGTCCGCGCCCATCTCGATGCGTGGCTTCGGTGACCGCTCGTATCAAGCGATGAATAAGGAATCGATGAGTTTTCATGAAAGGCTTATTGAGAAGTACAGTGTGATAGCCTAGGAGGAGATCTATGCCCAATTCACGATTAGATGAGATTTTTCCTACCGATCCCCAGGATCGTAGGGTGCCGGAAATTCCGCCCGCCGGCAAACGTATCCGGCTGATTATTGACAGTGACGCGAAGAACGAAATTGACGATCAATGGGCGATCGCGCTGGCGATCCTCTCCCCGGAGCGGTTTGAGATTGAGGGGTTCGTCGGGGCGAATTTTGACAACGACCGTGGGGGACCTGACGGCGTGCAGCGATCGGTTGCGGAGATCGAGACCGTGCTGGAAAAAGCCGGGATGTCAGGCCGGTGGCCCGTGTTTCCCGGTTCCCATCCCATGCGGTACCAGTTTGAGCCCTCGCCGTCGCCGGGTGTTGACTTCATCGTCGAGCGCGCGTTGGCCGCCACGCCGGAGGATCCGCTCTGGGTGGTGGGTCTGGGGGCCGCGACCGATATGGCTTCGGCGCTGTTGTTGGAACCTGCGATCGTCGATCGGGTGATCGCCTTCTGGCACCTGCGGACGCGCTGGCCTGAGCGGTGCTATAACTTCAACGTCATCGGGGACGTGCGGGCGGCCCGCTTGCTGTTCCACACGCCGGTGCCGTTTGTGCTTTTTGACACCGGTACCTATTTGCGGTGCCCGATGGCCGAATCCGAGCGGGAGGTGGCCCCGTATGGGGCGTTGGGCGCCTACTTGCATCAGTATCGGCATAGGAACCCGTGGTGGTCCGATCCGCGCAAGGGATTCTACGATCTGGGGGATGTCGCGGCCCTACTCGATCCCGACCTGGCATGCTGGGACGAGACCTCGTGCCCGGAGGTCGGGTGGGATCTCGGCTATCAGTTCAAGGGCACCAAAGGTTCGATCCTGCGGTGTTACCACGTCGACCGAGACCGCACGTTTGATCATCTTTACACCAAGCTCCGTGCCCATGCAGAGGGCTGAACGCGAAACAGCTTTTGGGTTGTGCGCTTCTGTTGCACCCGCTTCCAGCTTAACTTTGCCGAGGATATTGCGTTGCTAGTCGATAGGAGGAAGTTCGATGGCCGAAAGCTCGAAGGATCGACCCAATGTGATCGTTATTATGAGCGACCAGATGAAGGCGACCGCAAGCCACCTTTACGGCAGCACGTTCTGTGAGACGCCGGCGTTGGGGAGGCTGGCCGATGAAGGGGTTCTTTACGAGCACGCCTTTACCCCGCACCCGCTCTGTGTGCCCGCTCGCGTCTCTCTCTGGACGTCCCAGTGGCCGCACGCCCACGGAAGCCGGCGGAACCAGACGCTGATGGGTCCCCACGAGACGCACGCCTTCCAGCTTTGGAAGGGCGCGGGGTATCATACGGGCCTTATTGGGAAGAATCACTGTTTCGAGACTCAGGAGGATCTTGCCCTGTTCGACGTCTTCAACGTGGTCGGGCATGGGGGGATCCCCGAGACCCCGGAGACCAAGGGTCTGGACTGGTGTCGGCCCATCGAGGCGATCCGGGAAGGTTTCGACGTGCGGCGGCATATGCCCCGGCAGAGCCCCCGGTTTGGGTACGCGACCGATGATGCGCCGTTGGAGAACCAGCTTACGGGCGTCCTCGCCGGGCAGGCGGTGCGGTATCTGGAGACCTTCGGCGACCGACCGTTTGCGCTCTGGGTGTCCTTCCCCGATCCGCACGAACCGTGGGTCGCCCCAACGGCGTTCGCACAGATGTTCACACCCGACGTTATCGACCTTCCGCCGTGGCGGGAGAGGGAGTTCGACGCCTCCAGCCCGGAGCGCAACCGTGTCCTCCACGAGATTCTAGGTCTGGAGGACGACGCGATGGACGATGTCTATGGCCTGCTGGCCTCCTATTACGGCATGGTCCGCTTCGTCGACGATGGGGTGGGGCAGATTATGGACGCGCTGGACCGGCTGGGCCTTCAGGAGGATACGATCGTCGTCTTCTGCGCCGACCACGGCGATTTCAGCGGCGAGCACCGGATGTCGTGTAAGGGGGGCGTCTTCTACGACTGCCTGACGCGCGTGCCGCTGATTCTTTCATGGCCGGGTCACGTGACGTCCGGTGTCCGGGAGTCCAGCATGACCAATCTCGTCGATATCGTGCCGACGTTGCTCGAACTGCAGGGCATCGAGATTCCACGTTCGATGCACGGGCAGGGATTGCCGGTCGCCACCCATGCGCCGCCGCGCGAGGCCACCTTTTCGGAGTATGGGGCCGGAGGGCCATCTTTTACGATGGCCGATTTGGAGGCGCTTCCCAAGCCGTACGGTCGCCGGGCGCTGATGCGGTCCTTGCAGTGGCGGGAGGCGGAGGGACGGCGCAAGATGGTCCGCACCCGGCGGTGGAAGTATGTCCACGACCCCATGGGCGACCTCGACGAGCTCTACGATCTGGAGCGGGATCCCTGGGAGTTGACGAACGTGGCCTACGATCCCAGCTCCCGGGCGGTGATCGCGGAGATGCGGGAGATCTTGATGGACTGGTCGATGATGACGGAGGACGCGACCCCGGTTCCGTTGCCGGAGGGGGATGCGCGTTAGATTGACTACGTATTTCAAATCAACAGCGTTGTTTATCCGTAGAAAGGACGACACGATGACCAAGATTGTCATTATCGGTGCGGGGAGTGGGTTCGGCGGGCGGCTCTCGGTTGACATTATGTCCCGGGAAGCGCTTCAAGATGCGGTGATTGCCTTATGCGACATCCATCCGGGCCGCCTCAAGCAGGTTGCCAGGTACGTAAAGCGCACGATCGAGCGGTACGATCTTCCGACGAAGGTCGTGACCTCGACGGATCGCCGGGAGCTGCTTCCCGGTGCGGACTTCGTGATCACGTCGGTCTCTGTCGGCGGTGGTGCCTACTGGGGCCAACCCTATAAGGCGGAGATCGAAATTCCCAGGAAATACGGGATCGAGCAGTCGGTCGCCGATACCGTCGGCGTGGGCGGGGTGTTCCGATTCCTGCGGACCGGCCCGGTGCAGCATCAGTTCTTCCGGGATATGGAGGACCTCTGTCCCGATGCCTTCGTGCTGAATCACACAAATCCGATGGCGATGCTCACGTGGCTCCACACGGTCGATTCGACGGTCGATAACGTGGGCCTCTGTCACTCGGTCCAGGGCACGACGCAGAAGTTGGCTCGCATCGCCGGGGCGCCTTACGAGGAGGTCTCCCACTGGGTGGCGGGGATCAACCACCAGGCCTGGGTGCTGGATCTCCGGCGCAAGGGCGAGGATCTCTATCCCAAGCTCTGGGAGGCGTTGGAGGATGCGGAGACCGTCGCGGGGGACCCGGTCCGGTTTGAGATGATGAAGCACTTTGGGTACTTTGTGACCGAGAGCACACGTCACAACTCCGAGTATCTGCCGTATTTCCGCCGGACCCCCGAGCTGATGGCGCGCTTCGACCTGGAACCCCGCGACGTGCCGGACGAGGCGAATCGGGTGCGGGCGTGGATGAAGGACACCGGGGTCGAGGGGAACGACGGCCCCGTGGGTGAGCTGCGCCGCTCCCACGAGTACACGACCGGCATCATGGAGGCGATGGTGACCAACAAGCCCTTCCGCTTCAACGGCAATGTGATGAACACGGGACTGATCCCCAACCTGCCGCAGGGCTGCTGTGTGGAGGTGCCCTGTATGACCGACGCGCGGGGCGTGCATCCATGCTATGTGGGGTCGCTGCCCGCGCAGTTGGCCGCGCTCAACCGCTCCAACGTCGCCGTCCAGGAGCTGGCGGTGCAGGCGGTGTTAGAACGTGATCGCGAGGCTGCCTTTCACGCGTGCGCCGTCGATCCCCTCACGGCATCGATACTGCCGTTGGATGAGATCCGGGCCCTCTTTGACGAGCTTTGGGAGGCGGAGGCGCCCCACCTCAAGTGGTTCGATACCGACTTCAGCGGGCCGCTGCCGGAGCGCTGCGCGCCGTAGCTGGGCCGCAATGAGCCTATGCCCCTCGGACCCGATGGAGGATGTTGGGTCCGAGGGGGCGACAGGAATCAGTTGAGGGGGAGCCGGAGGGTGAAGACGCTTCCCTCCCCGACCTCACTCTGACAGGTGAGTTGGCCCCCATGGTATTCTGCAATTCGCTGACTGATTGCCAATCCCAAGCCGGTACCCGGCACCCATGTCTCTTCACTGGAACGTCCTCGGTAGAAACGATCGAAGAGATTGGGCAGCTCCTCAGCTGCGATGCCCAACCCCGTATCCTCCACCGCGATCGTAATCCACGAGGTCGCGTCCTCATCGAGTCTCGCGGTGCTGACCGTGACCTCCCCCTCGACTGTGTAGTTCATTGCATTGGTCAACAGATTCGTGATGACCTGTTCCAGCAATGCAGGATTAGCCTGAATTGGGGGCAGAGGCTCTGATTGAAAGGATAGCGTGAGATCCTGCGCGGCAAAGAGTTGCCGTCGATCTTCTACCAACGTCCCGACTAGGGTATTGACGTTGACCTGCTCGGGTTGGAATCGCACTTGGGCCAGATCCAGCCTCGAGATATGGAGCAGATCCTCAATATCACGATGAGGAGCATCATCAGGGTGAGCGGCTTCGCCCCCGGCGCACGACGGCGCTGCCAGGTATAGATTGCAACCAGGATGGCGATCCCGGCGGAGGCGAAGACGAGTGCGACGTAAGGATGGTACTGCCATTGGAGCATAGGGTCAGCGTTTCCTATTGACTACCAAGTTCCACAACTAAGTAACTCCGAAAAAGTTCCTTGGCCTCCGCCCCCGGGGACGGGGGCTACGAGCACTGTTAAGATACTTTCTCGCATCTACTTAGGCCTTTCTTGCTCTCAGAAAGGCATCGATCTCCTGACGCCACGGCGTTGAGGGTTGGGCGCCAAGTTTCTGCACGCAGAGCGCGGCTGCGGCCCCGGCAAATCTCACAGCCTCCGTCAGGCTCTTCCCCTCTGCCAGGGCGACGACCAGGCATCCGCAGTAGGTGTCCCCGGCGGCGGTCGTGTCCACCGCCTCAACCGGAAAGGCGGGCACGTGGGTGGCCTCGCCGCCGCCCTCGCCGCTCGCAATCACCGAGCCCGACTCACCCAACGTCACGATGGCGGTGCCCGCTCCCAGTTTCAGCAACGCGTTGGCGGCTGCCTGCGCTGACTCGACCTCCGTCACGGCAAGCCCGGTCAGTCTCGAGGCTTCGGGTTCGTTGACGATCACGATCGCTACCTTCGTTAGGTTGGCGATGTCAAACGGATTGGCCGGCGCGTAGTTCCACACCACCGGCACGTTCACCTCGGCCGCGAGGTCGAGCGCGCGTTCGATGGTCTCCCTGGGGATCTCATATTGCATGAGCACGTAGGACGCGCCCGCGATCACGTCCCGCACGGCCTCCACGCGGGCCGGGGTCAGGCGTGCGTTGGCGCCCGGTGCGACCGAGATGTAATTGTGCCCGCCCTCTCCGATCATAATCAGGGCCGATCCGCTGGCCACCCCCTGCTCGTGGATAATGGCCTCCGTCTGGACGCCGCTTGCCTCAAAGCCGGCGACCATCTGCTCGGCATAAGGATCATCCCCGACGCAGTTCACGAAGACCACGCTGCCGCCCGCTCGGGCGGCAGCGACCGCCTGATTGGCCCCTTTGCCGCCGAAGGCCTGCATAAAGGTCGCACCGGTTACGGTCTCGTCCCGCGCCGGCAGGTGATCCATTTTCATAGTGAAATCAACGTTCGAACTTCCGATTACGACGATGGGTTGGGTCATCCCTTCCTCCTGGGTTAGGTGCTGTTGTCACTCACGAAGCCGATTGTCGCTCTCCTGTAACTCTATGCTCTGTTATCTGAGAGCGTAGATCTCATACGTCTCATCGTTGACCGCCCCTTTGAAATCCGCTACCAGCACTGTCGAGGCTTTGAACACGGCGGCCTCTTGGGCTGTCCAGGTGAAGGCTTTATTATAGGAGTAGAGGTGCTTGTTCGCCATAGGCCGGATACGCGCCCGATGTCCGTACAGGATCAGAACCGGTTGATGGTGTTGAGCTTCCAGGTCCCGGGCAGCCGCGAGCAGCTGTCCCAGGGACATATACGAACTCGCGGCTGTGGTCCAGGAGACCGTGGTCCCAAAACGTCCCTCTCGTGGGAGGTAGAGGCGGTTGGAGACGTAATAGGGCAGCGGCTCGGCCAGATAGTCAGGCTCGGGGACGATAATTGCATCGCGGTAGGACGGTGAGGATTTCAGAAACTCGGCGAAGGCCTTGCCTGCGCTCATATCCCTTTGGATGTCCTGCCGGATTAACGTCCCGGCCTTGACGACATTGCCAGCCATCAGAATCAGGAGTCCTGCAAACCCTACGGTCAGGAGGATCTGGCTTCTCCTGGATAGCTTGCCCGTATCTACGCCCTGGAGCGCGATCCCGTAGAGCGTGAGGAGAAAGATCAAGAGTAACCCCTGATGCCGGTATTCGCCCCAATAGGCCAGTTGAAAGAAGCTTCCCAGGGCAGCCTGAGCACCTAAGGCCGCCAGAAAGAGAGGGGGGCGAATGAGGAGGCCCAGCATTGCCGTGGGGAGCAAGATCCAGACGCTCCACCCGGCCCATGGCGGCATAAGTTTCGAAAAAGCTTCCCTGGGCTGAAATATGGATCTCACGAACGCACGGAAGAGCGCGCGTATGCGCAACGTGTGATGCACGTCGGTCAGAATGGTGTTCGGCCGGGGCCACGTCCACAGGACACTCAGCGCAATGCCGGCGAGGATGATGACTAACGCCAGGATAGTTGGGATCGGCCTCGGGACGGTCCCGCTTTCCCTATGGATGACGCTGTCCCAAAGCCAGATGCCGGCAAGGAGAACGGTCAGGATGGTGGCGTGCACGTTGGTGTTTGCCAGGAGGGCCAGCAGGGCGGCCATCACGATCGGGTAGGTGTCCCGTTGGGTGTAGAGCGTGGCAAGGAGAAACATCAACAGCATACTGATCCCATAGTTCCTCGCCATGACCGAATACTCGTAAAGGGGGAGGGCGCTGAAGATAACGAGACCCTTGAACCACAGGGCGAACGGAGCCGTCAGTACAAAGACCGCCACGGCGGCGAGCGCAATCACAAGGCTCAGGATGGGAAGAACGAGCGCCGTATCGAAGAGATTCGTCAGGAGATAGAGCAGGAAAAACCAAAGAAAGGGATGCCCGTCATATTGCGTACGGCGGTAGAGATCCAACGGAGAAGTCGCCTCTCGGGCCAGCGACAGGGCCCGAACCTCGTCGCGGCAGAATTCGTGCCGCGCGGCCGTGATCAGGACGAGGGTGAGCCATAGGCTCAGGATAAGGACCGTCCAGAGCTTCGTGCGTTGACGTGAGGCCGACGCCCTTGGGGTAGAGGGATGACCAACGTAGGTGAGGAAGCGCTGAAACGCCGTCATAGATGTTTTTTTCTCCGGAATGGGTGAGCCCGTGGGCAATGTCTGTGGCAAGCTGTCTGTGGGAAGTTATACCTGGTGGGAAGCCTCCACGTCCTCCAAGTCCAACACGGCGTTGACAAAACCATAGGTCCAACGTTCCCTCAATGCCTCGGCTATGGCAGCACATTCAGCGCCAGCGTAATGGACGAGGAGCAAACTCCAACGCTCTCCGTCCACTTCCCGGGTCAGGATCGTATGCGCCTCAGGGTCGGCGGTTCTTACACACTTTACGGCTCGATCGACGAGCCCCCGCCAGTTCCCCGGTCCTCCCCAGACTAACAGCCAGGCGTCCACGGGTTGCCCAAACTGTCTAAGCAATTCGGTAGGCTTCATAGACCCGGTCAACTATCGCGATATCCGCTCCAGGAAATAACTGAGCGCCATACAGACCACGCCGGCGATGGTCGTCTTGATCCCTAAAATAAAGACGTTCTCCTTCGCCAGACGTCCGAGATAGACCCCCAGCCCAAACAGGGCGAGCAGGGCCATTGCAATCGACGCGTAATACGCAAATTCCATCGAAGGGAGAAGCGGCGCAAAGAAGAAGGGAATTACCACCGTCAAGGCGGCGAAGAAAGGGGAGAGCCCGTCGACCGCGGCCACCAGCACGACTGCCATCCGAGAGGCCCGGCCGATCTTGGTATCCTGGAGCTCGGTCAGGGTGAACTGCTCGAGTTCGTCGATTGCGTGGCGCCGCTCTGCGGATTCGGTGAGGTACGCGCCCCAGCCGCCCGAGATGCCGATCGCCAGCGCGGTGGAAAGACCGGTGACCAACACCACTTTGGGATCTTGGACGCCGACGAAGAAGCTGCCCATCACCACACCGACCATCGTCAATACACCGTCAAAGGAGTTGTTTGCGAAGGCCCGTCGGGCGATCTGTCCGGCCTCCGAAATTTCCGTGTACTCGCGCCAAATTTGAAACCTTTTGTGAAGCGGATTCATCCCTGCGTACCTTTCCTCCTGATAATGAAAGAGCTCTCCGTCCTCGACCTTCGTCTCCTGGAGAGCTGAGTTTTCCTGCAATGGTCTGTGTCTGAACAATCTCCGCAATGGAGATATACGTTGATTACTTCTATGCTACCATAAGGCCTGCAATCAGCCAAGAAATTATAATTTCACGAAATCTCTTATCGGTACGCATCTTTTGAGGGGTCGGCTTCGACCCGGGCGATAAGCTGTGCCTCTTCCGCTTCGACGTTCTCACTGAGGCGGGCGGCTGCGATCAAGGGCTGCCATGCCTCGAGCTCGCGCCGGCTGGAGGGGCGGCGCTGCAGATACCGTTTTAGGTAGCGGGTGTGAAAGAGGTGGCGCAAGGCGGCGACCAACCGGCGGACAGGCTTCGGTACGTCAGGGGGTAAGGCACCGGTGCTGAGCAGGAGGGACGTTCTCGCGACGTCGGCCATCGGATGCCCTTGCGTTGCATCGACCCAGTCGATGATGATCGGACCCTCGTCGGTGATCAGGACGTTGTCCGGGTGAAAGTCGCCGTGACACAATCTGTGATCGTCCGGCATTGTGGTCAGGGCCTGGATCGCCTTGACTTTGAGGTGATCGGCCAGCGGCCCTGCGTCCTTGATTTTCTCGAGCAGTCGCTCTTTTTGGGCTGGAAGCTCTGGGGCCCGGCATGTATGCATCTCCGCGTGCAGGTCGGCCAAGTCGCGGGCAAAGTGAGCGAATCGCCACGGCTGCCGACCTAACGCCGTCATCATCGATACGCCCTGGACCCGCTCGTAGATGATGCCGGTCCGTCCCTCCAGGGTCACGACGTCGCCGACGGCAGGGACCCGGCTCCCGGTTTCGTAGACGGCCCGCGCGATGCGCGCTTCATAGGCCGCGGCGGAAGCCGGCATCCACGCCCGGAAGAGCTTGAGGATGTGATCGTCATCCCAGCGGTAGATCTCGGCCGTGCGACCGGTTGCGATAGGAGGCCCGATAGGTTTTGAGGTCATCGTGATCTCCCGTGGGGTCAAGTCTTTGAGTGTTGACGGTCCTGCGCTTGATGCCGGGCCTCCGCTGCTTTCTCGCTGAGGAGCCTGCCCAACAGTCTGGGAAAGAGGGTGGTCATCAGGACGCCCGCCGATACCGCCAGGTCCGGGGTCACGACGGGGCTGCGGGTGCCGATCTTACCCGCTAGCTTCCGTCCGACGTCCTCGGGATCGGCCATGAAGCTTGCCGGCACGCCCAGGGGGGCGGAGGAGGGCGTCCGGGTCAGCGGCGGGTGGATGAGGTTCACCGTGATGCCGTCGGGCTCCAGCTCCAGGGCCAGCGTTCGGGTCAGGCCCTCAATGGCACCTTTGGCGGACGCGTAGCCGCACAGCCCCGCGAAGCCGGAGGTGCCTACCGTCGAACTGACGTTGTGAATGACGCCGCTGCCCTGGGATTTCATGACCGGCAGGACGGCCTGGATCATGTGCATATAGCCGAAGTAATTGACCTCTAACTCGCGCCGCGTATCCGCAAGCGATCTCTCCTCGAACGGTGCGAAGAGGGCGAGGCAGGCGTTGTTGACGAGGACGTCGATCCGGCCCCACCGGTCGACGATCGCGTCAACGGTCCGCTCGATCTGCTCGGGTTCCGTGACGTCGCAGATGAAGGAGGGGATGTCGCTCAGGTTCTCCGTGGACAAATCCAGGCCTGCGACGCGGTAACCGCGATCATGAAGGGCGCGACTCAGCTCCAAGCCGATGCCGTTGTTGGCCCCGGTGACGATGACAACCTCATTTTGCATAGGAGCCTCCAGTCAATGATTACCTCCGCGTGCGAAGGTCTTGTCGTAGGGATCGGAGATTGAGCTCAGTAGCGCGATTCCCGAATCCTTAAGGTTGTGTACTCCCGCTGTGTGGTAGCGATGCTCACATGCTCGACCACTGCATATATCCTTTCTGCTTATGCCTATAGCGGGTCATGTCTTTAAGGATTCCGCGATGAAAGCGTCATCGTCTATGCTGGGATAGTAACGCGGGATCGGTGGAAGTCAAAAAATAACGTCACCTTTCAACTTTCTGGTTCTGGTCTTGCCAGCTTGATGAACGCTACAGGTATCTCCGGATGATGCAGAAACGGTATCGGAAGGCGACCACCCGCCAAGAGAAACATCAACTCTTGAATGAAATGGAGGCGATGACGACCTTGCATCGCAAGTATCTGATTCAATTAATGGGTAGCACCCTCCAACGCAAACCTCGCCGAGTCCGGGAAGCCCCAAAACGTCTATCAAATCTTGGCGCGCCCCGATCTTTTCCCCGCTGCGTTTACCGCTATCGACATGATTGAGGCCAGCGATCCCTCCACTTACATCCCATCGTTGCCACCTCTCGAAGATCTCATCACTCAATCTCATATTCCTAGCCAAAGAAAGGAGAAGGTCATTAGCCTTCAGTAAGGTTTTCTTTTGACAGAACCTATGCTGCTTCGGTAAGATTATCTTTTGACTTGACACGTTGTATCGAGGCTGGGATAGGTTGGTAGAACGTTAGGCCGTTCCAGAAAATCAGTTATCCAAATCACCGGGGGTTTCCAAGGAAAGAGCACCCGGTTTGGGGTGTTTGTACCTTAGCCCATCCAAGCCTGCGTACGGCACGAACGCGATGGACGAGGCGCCTAACGTATTGCAAGAGGCGCAGGCGTCTCCGCGTCAGGCTTTTAGAAGCGATGACGAAGGTGCGATTAGCTGACAGTCGCGGTGGCAGGTGTGGCGGGTCTGGGACTCTGGTCGGGGCTGCCGCCCATCTCATCCTCTTCGTGATTCTGGCGCTTGAGTAGAATAAAACCGACAATGCCGGCCACAACGGTGAGCAGGCCGCCACCGATCAGGCCGAAAGTGCGGATCAGGTGGTTTCGCTCCGCACGCCTCTTCGCCCTGGCGATAAGCTCCTCCTCCAGATCCATCTTGAAGCCCATATTAGCCGGCACCGGCTTCAGCGCCCCGGTGATCTTCGGGGCCAGTTCGGCCTCCAGGGCCTGGAGCTGTGCGTCGACGTTGATGTCGGTCTCGGTCAAACGCTCTGTGGTTTGATTCATGCTTCATTCTCCTTCTGCGGCTGCGACCCGCAGACTCTGCAACGTGCGATAGTAGAGGGCCTTGATAGCACCTTCCGTCCGGTTTAGTACTTCACCAATCTCGGCGTTGGTCATCTTCTCGACGAACTTGAGCAGGATCAGCGTCTTGCGATCCTCCGGCAACTCCTCGATCATCGCGAGCATTCTGCGCTGCATGTCGGCCTCTTCCACAATTTGATGCGGGTTCCCGTGATCGGCAGGTAGGGCACCGATGCGATCCGTCGACACTTTGGGATGGCGGCTGGTATTTCGATACCAGTTGACCACCAAGTTATGCGCGATCCGAAAGAGCCAGGATTGAAACGTCGCGCCCTTTTTATCCCGGTACCGGTGTAGACTACGTAGCGCCCGGTAGAACGTTCGAGACGTCAGATCCTCAGCGACCTCGCGATTGCTGGTGTGACGATAATGATAGTTATAGATACGATCGACGTATAGCCGATAGAGTTCACCGAATGCTTTCGGATCCTCCTCGGCCCGCGCGATGAGTTCCATCCTATCACTAGGATGTCCCATACTATAACTAGTATGTTCCACCCTATGACTAGGGTGTTCCACCTCGTTCGCGTCGTGCATAGGTTCCTCCCAATCTTTAGGATCGCACGATATCACGACCCCGGCTAGGTGCTGTGGGTCAAAGCCCACGGTACCTAGCATTATAAGCGGTTTTTGAGGAAACCTAAAGGCGATGGCGCATTCTCAGGGTTGACCCAATGCTGACCCAGTCATCATCGATTTCTTCTCACTTATGATAACACCTAAATCCCTGAAAGGTTACGGTCAAGACCAAAATTCGCCCGGCATTTGTACGAATTCCCTACCAAACTATCAGGTGAGCGTAACTTTTTGCCGAAGTTGGTGTTATCCATGGGTGAGAGTCGGTTGGTAAGGAGCGTAAGACATCCTCGCCAGAGGAAGGAGTGGACGTCTTTGATGGAAATACGACAGGATCAATTGGCCGATAGACGTGCGGAAGCCCGTCTCGGTGGGGGGAAAGCTCGCATTGAGCGGCAACACGCCAAGGGGCAGCAGACGGCCAGGGAGCGCATCACTGCGCTGCTGGATCCGGGCACCTTCTCCGAGATCGGGATGTTCGTCCAACATCGGGCGACCGGATTTGGGATGGAGGATCGGAAGCCCTGGGGTGACGGTGTGGTCACAGGTTCTGGGGAGATTGCCGGCCGACCGGTCTACGTCTTTGCCCAGGACTTCACGGTCCTTGGTGGGTCCGTCGGCGAGGCGCACGGACGAAAGATCGCGCGGGTGATGGATCTGGCCTACGAAAACGGTGCGCCTTTGATTGGACTCAATGATTCCGGCGGCGCCCGTATTCAGGAAGGGGTCGATGCCCTGGCCGCTTATGGCGAAATCTTCTCCCGGAACGTACGGGCTTCAGGGATTATTCCCCAACTCTCGATCGTATTGGGACCGTGTGCGGGCGGGGCCGTTTATTCTCCTGCGATCACCGACTTCGTCTTTATGGTTGAGGGGACGGGGCATATGTTCATCACGGGCCCCAGGGTGATCGAAGCGGTGACGCACGAGACGGTCGATCTCGAGGGATTGGGCGGGGCCGACGTTCACACGTCACAGAGTGGGGTCGCACATTTCACTGCCCCGGATGAGGATCAGATCTTCGATCGGGTTCGGTGGCTTCTCTCTTATCTGCCCTCCAATAATCTGGAACCGCCTCCACAGCAGGAGACCGATGACGATCCTGAGCGCCCCACGCTGGAGTTGGCCGATCTCGTGCCTGAGAGCCCCGACCGGCCCTACGATGTGCGCCAGGTGATCGGGACCCTGGTCGATGATGGGACGTTCCTGGAGGTTCAGGAGGCGTATGCGCGCAACCTGGTGGTGGGATTCGCTCGAATGGATGGTCGGACGATGGGGCTCCTTGCCAATCAGCCGGAGCACCTGGCGGGGGTCCTGGATATCGACGCGTCCGACAAAGGCGCACGTTTCGTCCGTTTCTGTGATGCCTTTCATATTCCGTTAGTGACGTTGGTGGATACTCCCGGTTTCCTGCCCGGTGTGGAGCAGGAGCATCGGGGCATTATCCGTCACGGTGCGAAGATGCTCTATGCCTATGCGGAGGCCACCGTGCCGAAGATTGCACTTGTCACCCGCAAAGCGTATGGGGGGGCGTATATTGTGATGAGCTCCAAACATCTGGGAGGGGACGTTAATCTGGCGTGGCCCAATGCCGAGATTGCCGTGATGGGGCCGGAGGGGGCCGTCAAGGTGATCTTTCGTAAGCAGCTTGCCGCTGCCGATGATCCGGATCAGGCGCGGGCTGAAAGGGTCGCGCACTATCGGGAGACGCTGGCTACGCCTTACGTAGCCGCCTCTCGTGGCTACATTGATGACGTGATCGCACCGGGAGAGAGCCGGGCGCGGATATGCCAGGCGCTCAAGAGGTTGGAGAACAAGCGTCAGGTCACACCCAAGCGGAAACACGGCAATCTGCCGCTGTAAAAAGCGATACCAACGGATGCGTGAAAAGCGTAGGAGGGAGAGGGGATGAAGGTTCTGGTAGCCAATCGGGGGGAGATTGCGGTTCGCATTTTACGTGCGTGCCGCGATCTGGGTATGGCGTCGGTGGCGGTCTACTCGGAGGCCGATCGAGAGGCGCTCCACGTTCGATACGCGGATGAGGCTGTGGCCATCGGCCCGACCCAGGCGGCGGAGAGTTACCTGAACATTCCCCGGCTGATCGAGGCGGCCCGTACGTGTGGGGCGGACGCGGTCCACCCCGGATATGGGTTTCTGTCCGAGAATCCGGGTTTCGCGGCTGCGGTTGAGGACGCCGGATTGACCTTCGTTGGGCCCCGGCCTGAGACGCTGGCGCTTACCGGGGACAAGCTGGCTGCGCGTCGTGCCGCCCGGGCCTGTGAGCTGCCGGTGCTTCCGGGGCCGGACGAACCGCTGGGCGAGGATTTGCCCGACCATCTGCTGGCGGAGGTTGAGTATCCGGTTCTGGTGAAGGCGGCCGCCGGTGGGGGAGGACGGGGGATCCGTCTGGCTCAGACGGCCGATGAACTTGAAGCGATGATTGAGGTCGCCCGGACGGAGGCCCATGCGGCTTTTGGTGATGACACGGTCTATCTCGAACCCCTGGTCCAGCGCGCCAGACATATCGAGGTGCAGATTGTGGGGGACGGTGAGGGCCACGTGCTCTGTCTCGGCGAACGCGAGTGCTCGATCCAGCGGCGCCGGCAGAAGCTTATCGAGGAGTCACCGGCGTCCGGATTGACGGATGGACAGCGCACGTTCCTCTACGAGGCAGCCGTTCGCCTGGGGCAATCCCTCGATTATCGGAGTTTGGGCACGGTGGAGTTCCTGCTGGGTGACGACGGCGCGTTTCACTTTATCGAGGTCAATCCCCGGATTCAGGTCGAGCATCCCGTGACGGAGATGGTCACCGGGCTCGATTTGGTTCACGAGCAGCTCCGGCTGGCTGCCGGACACCCGCTGCGCTATGCTCAGGAGTACATAGACCTGCGCGGTGCGGCGATTGAGGCTCGGGTCCTGGCGGAGGATCCAGCTCAGAATTTCATCCCGGCGGTGGGCAACGTTTCCTATCTGAAAGAGCCGGGGGGGCCCGGCATCCGGGTCGACAGCGCGCTCTATCACGGTATGCCGGTCACGACCGACTATGATTCGATGCTGGCGAAGGTGATCGCTTGGGGTGAGAACCGGGAGGCTGCGATCTCGCGGCTGCGGCGGGCGTTGCGGGAGTTTCAGATCGGTGGCGTGACGACCGATCTCGAGTTTTTGATGAAGGTTGTGGAGAGCGGCCCGTTTGTCACCGGTCGGATCGATACCACGTATCTCGACACCTTCCGCCCGCAGTCCAACGGTGAGGATCAGGCGCTGACTCGCGATGCTGCGCTTGCGGCGGCGCTTCTGGCGCATCTGCGCACAGGTACAAAGCCCGAGTCCGTACGAGCGGGTCACGATGCCGGGTGGCGATCTGCTGCGTGGCGGGAGCAGATGTAATGGCGTTTCGGCGGTTTGGGTGTGCCTTTACGGATAGTCTGTAGGAGTAGCGGAAAGGACGGTGCCATGGCTAAGTATCGAGTGTCTCTGGCAGAGCATGAGTACAGCGTGGAGATCACGCAATCCGGCGTCTGGCTCGATGGGGAGCCGGTCAACTGCGATCTGACCTCACTCAACGGAAACGGCCTTCACCAACTGAGCCGAGGAAGTCAGAGCGTCGAGGTCTATCTGAGCTCTGGATCCCAGGGGGCGTATGAGGTGCTTATTGGGGGGCGACGGCTTTTAGCGCGCGTTGACCCCGCCTACCGGCGCTCGAGACAGCGGGAGCGGACCCAAGACGCCGGTGAACTGCGGGCCCCTATGCCCGGTGTGATGACGGATGTCCTCGTTGAGGAAGGGGCCTACGTCGAGGAAGGACAGGTGGTTGCGGTGGAGGAGGCGATGAAGATGCAGATGCAGCTTCGCGCGCCGTTCGCCGGACGGGTCGAACGTCTACAGGTCGCCGGTGGGGATCAGGTAGAGAAGGACGCGCTGCTAGTGCATATCGTTCGCGATACCTGTTGACCTTTGACTTTCGACTTTTGACTTATGACTTTGTTGAGGAGGTATACCTTGATGGCACGCGTAGAGATGGTTCGATCTGTTGAGCAGCAACGCCGCTCTATCAGGACGGTGGTTCCGCAGGTGATCGCCGGCTCGATGTTGATCGCGCTCAGCGCACAGTTGAGCGTGAGGCTGCCGCTTAGCCCGGTACCGATCACGGCCCAGACGCTTGCGGTCCTGTGGGTTGGGGCCCTCTTGGGGTCCAAGCAAGGGGCGGTGTCTGTGCTTTCGTACCTTGCGGCGGGGCTGGTGGGCTTACCGGTCTTTGCCAGCGGGAGGGCGGGGGCCGTGGTCCTTGCCGGCCCAACCGGCGGGTATCTGATCGGGTTTGTCGCCGCTGCTTATGCGACCGGTTGGCTCTTCGAGCACGGATGGGATCAGGGCATCGGCAGCACGGCGATGGCGTTCCTGGTGGGCAATGGCATGATCTATCTGTTGGGTGTGCCCTGGTTGAGTCTCTTTGTAGGTCCGCAGCGTGCGATCGCCACCGGCCTCATGCCTTTTCTATTGGGCGATGGACTCAAATGGATGATGGCGACGGCTGCGCTGGCTTTAGGGCTGGGACGCCGTCAAGGGATGGAGGGGTAAGCGCACTATGGGAGAGACACGCATTGCGATCATTGGAAAAGCTGGCATCTTTGCGAAGGCGCCCAACGTTGAGACGTACTGGCGCAATATCGTGAACAAGGTCGATGGCATCACCGAGGTACCGCCCTCCCGATGGCGCGTCGAGGACTACTATGACGCCGACGCGGACGCCCCTGATAAGACGTACTGCAAACGGGGTGGGTTTATCCCGGATGTCGATTTCAACCCGTTGGAGTTCGGGATGCCCCCCAACGTGCTCGAGGTGACCGATGTCTCCCAGTTGCTGGGGCTCGTCGTGGCTCGGGACCTGCTGGACGACGCCGGTTACGGCCCAGACCGGGCGTACGATCGGGATCGGGTGGGTGTGGTCTTGGGTATCTCCGGCGGCTTGAAGTTGTTCAAGCCCCTGTCGGCCCGCCTGCAATACCCGGTCTGGGAGCGGGTGCTTCGGGAGAGCGGCCTCTCGGAGGCGGACGTCGAGGCGATCGTTCGCAAGATGAAGCTGGCCTACGTGGGATGGAATGAGAACGCGTTTCCCGGTCTGTTGGGCAACGTGGTCGCCGGGCGGATCGCGAACCGGTTCGATCTGGGTGGGATGAACGCTACGATCGATGCCGCGTGTGCCAGCAGTCTGGCGGCGGTTGAGGTGTGTGTGAATGAGTTGGCTGCCGGCCGGACGGATATGATGATCACGGGAGGTGTGGACACCGACAACTCTCCGTTCACCTTTATGTGCTTCAGCAAGACGCCGGCGTTCTCCAAGAAAGGGGAGATCCGGCCCTTCGATGCCGAGGCGGACGGGATGCTGGCGGGAGAGGGCATGGGGATGGTGCTGTTGAAGCGCCTGGAGGACGCCGAACGCGACGGCGACCGCATCTACGCGATCATACGGGGGGTTGGGGCCTCCAGTGATGGGCGCTATAAGAGCATCTACGCGCCCCGTCCTGAGGGGCAGGCGAAGGCGGTGCGCCGGGCGTATGACGATGCCGGCGTGGAACCGGCGTCCGTCGATCTGATCGAGGCTCACGGCACCGGCACGATGGCGGGGGATCCCGCCGAGATGGAGGGCCTCAAGGCGGTCTTCAAAGCCAATGGCCGAGGGCAGCACATCGCGCTGGGCAGTGTGAAATCCCAGATTGGGCACACGAAGGGGGCGGCGGGGGCTGCCAGCCTGATCAAGGTTGCGTTAGCCCTGCACCATAAGGTGCTCCCGCCGACCCTCAACGTCACCCAGCCCAACCCTAAGTTGAATCTTACGGAGACGCCCTTCTACCTCAACACCGAACTGCGGCCTTGGATTCGTCCCGAGGAAGGCGGGCCACGGCGGGCCGGCGTGAGTGCCTTTGGGTTTGGCGGCACGAACTACCACATCGTGCTGGAGGAGTACGAGCACGACCACGAGGGCCCTTACCGGCTGCACGGTACCGCGAGGGGGATCTTACTCGACGCGCCCACGACGGATGCGCTGATCGATCGCTGTTCGGGCACGCTCGAATCGCTGACCGCTGAATCGGTCGACGCTGCCCATGAGTCAGCCGAGGCTGCCTATGAGTCAGCTGACGCTGCCTATGGGGCCTTAGTCGCCGAGAGCCACGATCGCCTGGTTCCGGAGGCATGGGCGCGGGTGGGCTTTGTCGCGGCCACCCGTGAGGAGGCCGTGGATCGATTGGAGAATGTGCTCGCCCTGCTGCGGCGCGATCCCGATGCCGAGCAATGGGAACACCCGAAGGGGATCTATTTCCGGCGCACCGGGATGGCCGACGAGGGCGTCGTGGCGCTCTTCCCGGGCCAGGGTTCGCAGTTCCTCAATATGGGGCGGGATCTCGCGTTGAACTTTCCACCGGTGCGTGAGCTCCACGCAAAGATGGACCGGCGATTTATGACGGAGGGGGAGCGCTCCCTCTCTGAGGTTGTCTTCCCGCCGCCTGCCTTCGATGAGGAGGCAGAGCGCGCGCAGCGTTTGGCGCTCCGGGCTACCGACTACGCCCAGGCTGCCATCGGCGTGACCAGTGCGGGCCTCTTCCAAATCTTGACCCGCGCCGGCTTCGACCCTGATTTCACGGCCGGCCACAGTTTCGGCGAGCTTTCGGCGCTGTGGGCCGGGGGCGTGCTGGATGAGGAGACGTTTCTGGATCTGGTCAAGGCCCGCGGACGTGCGATGGCCCCGCCCGACGATGACGTTCAGCGGGACGCCGGGACGATGTTGGCCGTGACGGGACCGCTTGCCGAGATCGAACGGGTGGTCGCCTCGATGGATGACGTGGTCATCGCCAACCAGAACTCGCCCTCTCAGGTCGTGCTGGCCGGGCCGACCCCGGCGATCGAGCAGGCGGCGTCGGTGCTGCCGGAGGCGGGGTTCGAGGTAAGAGCGCTGCCGGTCTCGGCGGCCTTCCATACGGCGTTAGTTGAACACGCCTCCGGTCCCTTTGCGCGGGCGATTGACGCCGTGGACTTCGGCCCGCAGCGGGTGCCCGTCTATTCGAACACGACGGGGGAACGCTACCCCCAGACCCCGGATGAGGCCAAGCAGGTCTTGGCCCAGCATATTCTGCATCCGGTCGTCTTTAAGACGCAGATCGAGAATCTTTATGAGGCCGGGGGGCGGATATTTGTGGAGGTGGGTCCCCGCCGCATTGTGACCAACTTGGTCAATGACATTCTGGACGGACGCCCTCACCTTGCGGTTCCCCTCTGTGCCAGCCGTCGGAAGTCCAGCGACCGGCAGTTGCGGGATGCGGTGATGCAGTTGCGGGTGGCCGGGCTGTCCCTTACAGGCTTGGATCCTTATGCTTACCCGCAGCTCGAACGCCCACCTACAGAGGATGCGTCCTCCGTTGACGAATCGGCGGCATTGGAATCTGAACGCACCCCGACCTTGGTTGAAATGAGGAGGTCATGATGGAGATGAACATCAAATTAAACGGCAGCAACTACGTGAGCGACAAGACGAAACATGCGTTCGAGGAGGCGTTGCAGGATGGCCATCGCGTCAAGGCGACGGCGGAGCGCGCGCCGGATCCAGCCCGCGAGGAGGAAGCGCCTCCCCCACCGGCACAAGCGCGGAATGACGCGCAGCCACCGCCGTGTGTGGAGGTGCAGCCGCAGATCCAGCACCTCGAGCGGGGCATCGACCGCTCGTACGAACATCAACAGGAGATCCTTCGGGTTCACGAGCAGTACCTGCAGGGCCAGGCGGCGTATGCGAACGTCTTTTCTCAGTTGATGGACCATCAGCGGAGCCTGCTCGATCAGGAGGATGGGACGCCCGAACACACCCAGGCGCTGCTCGCGGTGTTGGAGCATCTCTCGAAAAGTCTCTCACAATTTCACGAGCATCAGGGCGAGACGCTGAAGGTCCACGATCGGTTCCTGAGCCACCAATCCCAATACGCGGAAGCCCAGGTGCGTCTGTTGCAGAAACAGATCGAATTGGCTGTCAATAACCCGATGCCCCGCCAGGTGAAAGCTGCTCCGGCGCCTTCGCCCCGGGATTCGGATCCTGAGGCGGAGACGCGGCCTGCGACCGCGTCTGTGCGTTCGGCCCCGCCTGCTTCCGATGCAGTTCGTGAGAAACCGGCGGCCAAAACTCAGACTGTCTCTGATGAGAAGACGGCCTTGCAGCCTCAAGCGCCTACACCGCCATCCACGACGCCACCGGTCGATCCGGCAGTTCTGGCGTCGTCGCTGCTCGAATGTGTGAGTGACGCGACCGGATATCCGCCCGAGATGTTGGAGTTGGACATGGATATGGAGGCGGATCTAGGGATCGATTCTATCAAGCGGGTCGAGATTCTCGGTGCGCTGCAGGACGCACATCCGGCGCTGCCAGCGTTTGAGGCCGAGGATCTGGCGGAGCTGCGATCGCTTGGCGAGATCATCGATTACGCCCGGGATCGCTCGAACGGACACCACGACGAACCCTCGGCCATCGCTGCGTCATCGGGAGCGGCTGTGTCTGAGACTGAGGCTGCGTTTCCCGACACTGCCGAGAGTGAGGGCGGAGCGCTGCCCGACATGGAGACACTGACGTCGGTGCTGCTCGAGATTGTGAGTGACGCGACGGGGTATCCGGCCGAGATGCTCGAACTGGATATGGATATGGAGGCCGATTTGGGGATCGATTCCATCAAGCGGGTCGAGATTCTTGGTGCCTTGCAGGATCGATATCCGGATCTGCCGCAATTTGAGGCGGAGGCACTGGGTGAGCTGCGTACGTTGGGGGAGATCCTGGACGCTGTTGATGCCGCTTCGTCTTCCACGGAGCCTGAGGACGACCAGGAGAACTCAAAAAAAGTGTAGAGCGGGCGCGTAGCCGAATCGCCGATTTGCACATCCGATCGGTCGGTCTTCGGACGCTGCCCGCACCTGATCGCCTGGACGTTCGGTGGCCTGAAGACCGCTGGTGTTGGATCACCGATGGCGGCGGTCCGCTCAGCTTGCGGCTGGCCGAAGCCTTTCTGGTTTGGGGATGGTCGGTGGTCGTGTTGCGTTTCCCGGCGTCCCTGGTTCCCACACCGGTGGATCGGGCTGTACCGGAGGGTGTGTCCGTAACCACGCTCGATGCGCTGGAACCCGAGGTACTCCGCGCCCGCTTTGAATCGCTTACGCAGCAGTATGGACCGGTTGGTGCGTTTGTCCACGTCCATCCTCGGTCGTCCGTGGCGAGCGGTGACGACGGCGGTCGGACGCGGTCGATGATCAAGGCCGTCTTTTTGGCAGCAAGCCATCTGGGCCCGGCGTTGACCGAGGCCTCTGCGGATGGACGCAGTCTTTTTGCGACGGTGACGCGGATGGATGGGACGTTAGGCCTGGGAAGTGAGCCGGACTTCGATCCCATTGCCGGGGGATTCTCAGGTCTGGTGAAGACGCTGCATCTTGAATGGTCCGGCGTCTTCTGTCGCGCGATTGATCTCGATCCGGCTTATGACGGAAACCGCGCGGTGAAAACGGTGGTGGCCGAATTGCAGGATCCAAACCGGCGGCTGGTCGACGTCGGATGGCAGGATGGGCGCCGGGTCACGCTCGATGCCCTGGAGGAGGGATAAATGGATGGAGCAAAGGCGGAAGCGGCACATTTCCACGGAGATGGCTGGGCCCCACCCGATGGCACGACAGTTTTTGTCGTAAGCGGCGGGGCCAAAGGCATCACGGCGGCGTGTGTCATCGCGCTCGCCGAACGGTACGGCTGCCGGTTTGTGTTGGTGGGACGGTCGAGGTATGACGAAAGCCCCGAACCCGCATGGGCCGAGAACGAGGACGATGAACGGGCCTTGCGACGACGGGCGATTGCGCATCTCCAGGCTCAGGGTGAGACGCCCGATCCCGGGACGGTGCGTCGTATGGCGCGAAAGGTACGTTCGCGTCGTGAGATCGCCGGCACGCTCCGTGAGGTCGCTGCGGCGGGGGGCGAGGCAGTATATGCGCGTGCCGACGTCACCCAGGAATGTGAGCTTCAGGAGGCTGTCGCCGACGGCCTCCGGCGTCTGGGAGTCGATCGGGTGGACGGTGTGATTCATGGGGCCGGCGTGATCGCCGACCGCCGGATTGAGGAGAAGACAGCGGAGGACTTCGAACTCGTCTATGGGGTCAAGGTCGACGGGTTCGACAATCTCCTGCGGTGTACGGACCCTGGGGCCTTGAAGTTTGTGGTTCTCTTCACGTCGGTTGCCGGCTTCTACGGGAACGTCGGACAGACCGACTATGCCCTGGCCAACGCGGTACTCGATAAGACCGCGCACCAACTTTCGGTTCGCTATCCGGACTGCCGGGTGGTGGCGTTGGACTGGGGGCCCTGGGATGGTGGTATGGTGACGCCGGCGCTCAAACGGATGATGGAACGCCGGGGGATCACGTTGATCACTATGGAGGCGGGTACCACGGTCCTCGTCGAGGCCCTGGGAAACCCGCCCGGTTCTGAGGTCCAGCAGGTGGTCGGAGCCTCTTTGGATCGTGGGATGCCACAGCTTACGGACCCCCAGGGGAATGGGGAGGCATTGACCTCGTACCATATCGAGCGCCGGCTCTCGTTGGAGGCTAACCCTTTTCTCAGGGATCATATTATTGGGGGCCAGGCTGTGATGCCGACGGTCTGTGCGGTTGCCTGGATGATCAACACCTGCGAGCAGCTCACGCCTGGCTACAATTTTGTCCGGGTTTTGGATTATAAGGTCTACAAGGGCCTCGTCTTTGACGATGCCTTGGCGCCGGCGCACAGATTGGCGGTCCAGAAGGTTCAGGTCGGGGATGGGCAGCGGATCTTTGACACGCTGATCACTAGTGAGGCCCAGAGCGGGCTGCGGCGCAACCACTACAGCGCCCGGATCGATCTGTGTAGTGAGCCGCTTGAGGCGGTACCGGAAGTGCCGGTTGACTTCCAGGAGATCGACCCCATTTCGGGGGCGCACCTCTATGAGAGCGGAGTGCTCTTTCACGGCCCCTCTTTCCAGGGGGTGCAGCGGGTGCTGCATCTGGATGATGAGGGGCTGGTGGCGGTGTGTCGTCTTCCTGCGATTCCCATCGAGGTTCAGGGGCAGTTCCCCGCGCAGACCTTCAACCCCTATCTGGCGGACGTTCAGTTGCAGAGCCTTCTGATCTGGGCGCATCATACCTATGGGTATGGGGGGCTGCCTCTAAAGATCCGGGAGAGCGTCTACTATCGCAATCCGGCGTTTGGGGAGACCACGTATGCCACCCTTGCTGTGCGCTCCCACGCCGAGCACCGGCTTGTGGCCGATGTCACAATTCACGATGCGGAAGGGCTGGTGTACGGGCGCGTGATCGATGCGGAGATCACGATGAGCCCCCGGTTGAACGCGCTGTTCGCGCAGAACACCCTGAGAGGTGCTGCATGATCCGCTTGGCTGTGATCGGCATCGGCGTCTGGCTTGCAGGTGAGGGGGATCGATGGGCAGCGGTCGATGCGTGGTATCAGGGACAGGCCCTTCCTCCGCTTCCTGAGCAGGCGTGGGCCGAGGCCCTGCGGGGCGCGGCGGCCCGGGCCCTCGCTGATGTCGGCGTCCAGTATCGATCGGATTTTGAGTGGATCGGCATTGGGGCGCCAACGGATCAGGCTGTTCTTGACGTCGATCGATCCGTGGGGACGGTCTGGGAAGCGCTGGCTCAGGCCCGGGATGCCTGTGCCTATGAGGGCGTTGACGTCGTGTTAATCACGGGCGTGGGAGCGGGTGGCGCCGGCGCGCTCGTCGTGGCGGTGCCGGATGCTGCAGGCGGACCTCAATACGCGACGGTCGACGGCCTGGGCCGTTGGGATGTCGACGGCAGAGCCGAAGGTGTGAGAGCCGGGATTCAACGTGCGATGGCGGAGGCCGACGTCGATCCCGCGTCCGTTGGGTACGTTGAGTACCGGGTTGAGGACGCGTACGGGGACGATCATCCGGCGGTGGACGGGTTTGTTGAGGCTTATCGATGTCCCGAACATCCCCTGCGTTGTGCTTTGAGTATGTCCCAGCCCGCGGCGGGGACGGTGTTGGCCGCGATCAAGGCGGTATTGGCGATCAAAGGTCGGTTTATCCCGCCATCGAGCGACCGGCCCTGGCCCGAGGATCCGGGCCGTTGGCGTGAGACCTCACTGTACGCTGCCGTCCGCGCTAAACCGTGGTTCGAAGGGCAGAACGCGCGTATTGCAGTGGTGCACGGGGATGCCGGCCCCCTCGGTGGGGGGCATCTCGTGTTGCGCGAACCCGCGCATCGGGTCAGGATGGAACCGGCGATTGCCCGCTCGGCGTACGTGCTCGTTCCGGTGCGCGCTGCGGACCGTGAAGGTTTTGAGAGGCGTCTCGACACGCTCGAACATTCCCTTGAACAGGCTGCGTCTCCGGCCGACCTTCGGGCCGTGGCCCGCCGAGCCTACGATGCGTATCGTCGAAGAGCGGATGCGCCGTATGTCATGGCCTTGGTCGGCAAGGGGCGGGAGGGCTTGGTCCGTGAGATCGCTTATGCCCGGGAGGGTCTGGCGCAGGTGTTCGAGGAGGGGGAGGTTTGGCAGTCGCCGCGCGGCAGCACGCTGACGCTCGATCCCTTGGGCGAGCAGGGTCACGTTGCCTTCGTCTATCCCGGTGCGTTTAACGCCTACCTCGATCTGGGCCGTGATCTTTTCCACCTTTTCCCCTTTCTCTATGAGAGTTTGAGCCACGTGGTCTCCGACCTGGGGCGTTCGGTTCAGGATCGGGCGCTCTACCCGCGCACCTTGACGCCGCTTACCAAAAAGGAGCGGCGCGCGAGGCAATCTGCGCTGCTGGGAGATCCTCCCGCGCTGATTGAATCCGGTACCAGCTTTGGCGTGCTCTTCACGGCTATCCTCCGTGAGGCGTTCGGCGTGCATCCCCATTCGGCCCTCGGTTACAGCCTGGGCGAGGTCAGCATGCTGTGGGCGCTGGGGGTTTGGCAGGATGGCGACCGGGGCCTCCATGCCTGGCGCACCTCGCCGCTCTTTAAGACCCAGCTCTCCGGTCCCAAGCAGTTGATCCGCGATCGATGGGAGATTCCGGCAGACGTCGAGGATCGAGCGCTCTGGGCGACGTACGTGCTTAAAGCGCCGGTCGCACGGGTGCGTGCCGAGGTCGAGAACCGCCCCCGTGTGGAGATCACCTTGATCAACGCGCCCGGTGAGGTGGTCATCAGCGGCAACCCGGATGCCTGCCGTGCGGTGATTGAGGCCTTGGACGTCCACGCCCTGCCGGTGCCCTACGATGCGGTGATTCACGCCTCGTTGATGCGCTCGCTGCGCCCCGATTTTGCGTCGCTTTATCACTATCCGGTGCGGACTTTGCCTGACACGGACTTCTATTCGGCGGCTGATTACGATAGGTTGGTGCTGAACTCCGATGCGCTGGCAGACGCGCTGGCTCGCATGACCTGCGCGCCGGTGGATTTCACCCGTCTGGTCGACCGGGTCTATGAGGATGGCGCGCGCATCTTTGTGGAGGTTGGGCCCCTGCGTACGTGCACGCGGTGGATTGGGAAGATCCTGGACGGTCGTCCCCACGCTGCCTTGGCGATCGATCGCAAAAACGCGCCGGATGTGCTCTCGATTTTGGGGGTGCTGGCCGGATTGGTCAGTCATCAAGTGCCCCTGGATCTGGGCCTTCTCTATCAGGAGACGCCGGTATCCTCGGTCTCAATCCCTGAGCGGCGCCGCCGGGAGGCGGCGATCGCGCCCCACGATCCGCAGCCCGTGGCGCCGGCTGCGCCATTGGTCTCGGCCGCTTCAACCCTCAACCGGACCGTCGATCACCTGGCCCACGACCATATGCTGCGCGACGCTGCGATTCACCGCTCTTTTTTGGGGGTGCGACAGACCGGGATGCAGGATCTGAGCGCGTTGATCCATACGCAGATGTCGGCGTACGGCCAGCTCCTGGGCGGGGCTCCCGATACTCCCCGTGCCCAGTTTGACCGGGAAGCGATACGGGCGTTTGCCAAGGGTTCGCCGACGCAGTGCTTTGGCGCGCTCTTCGAGCCCTTTGAAGGACGACGCGTGCCGCGCATCCCGAACGGGGCGTTCCGGTTCATCGATAGGGTCCTGACCATTGACGGACCCAAGGGAGAGGTCGAGACGGGCCGGACGCTGGTCGCGGACTATGAGGTCGACCCCGATGCGTGGTTCCTACTACCGGGGGGGCGGGTGCCGTATGCGATCCTGATGGAGATGGGGATGCAGCCGTGCGGATTCCTGTCGGCCTATATGGGATCGACGCGTCCGTATCCTGATACGGACTTCTATTTTCGGAATCTCGACGGTGAGGGCACGCTGCTGCGGGATGTGGATGTGCGGGGACGTATCCTCACGAGCCGGGTTCGTCTGCGGAATTCGACGGCGGTGGGGAATGCGATTGTGCAGACGTTCGAGTTCTCTCTGGCGTGCAACGGTGTGGACGTCTATACCGGTGAGGCGACTTTTGGATACTTCACCTGTGCCACGCTGGCGGATCGGGCCGGACTCGATGGGGGTGAGCATATCAAGCCCTGGCTGCAATCCGCCTCACGCCCGGCTGGACGCCGTGTTGTGCTCTCGTCGGACCGTGTGCCTGCCAGGTTGGCGTTTCTTCGCGAGCTGCAGGTCGTCGACGGGGGCGGAAAGTTCGAGAGCGGCTATGGGTATGCGACCCTCGACGTTCCGCCTGATGCCTGGTTCTTCGCCCGGCACTTCTATCAGGATCCGGTGATGCCCGGTTCTCTGGGGGTGGAGGCCATGCGCGCCGCGCTTGGGGGCTGCGTCTGCGCGCGCGTTGATCCCTCCGGGGCTGTTTTGCTTGCACTGGGGACGCCCATCGGCGTGCCGACCCAGTGGCGGTACCGGGGCCAGATCCTACCCGATGACCTGAGATCCGGGGCGTCCCTACACCTGGAGGTCCACGTGACGGAGCAGGAGGCTGATACCACGCGGGTGTGGGCTAGGGGCGAGGGGAGTCTGTGGAAGGGCGATCTCCGCATTTACGAGGTGCAAGATTTGGCCGTTGAGTTCCCACGGTCTGAGGGACGATAGGAGAGGATGGCATGATGGATAAGGCTTCAACATTGGGTTGGGAAGGACCCGCTGCTTCGATCGCGTACGATTCTGAAGCGGTCGCAGCGCGATTGCACGACCTCGACCGGCCCTGTTACGTGGTTCGAAACGGACGTGGTCTGGGGATGACGAACGACGGCATGATCGTTCCCCCGGCGGCCGGCGGCATTGCGTTGGCGGCGTCGGCGCCGTCACTCTCCGCCCGGCAGCTTGGAGATGCGGGTTTCCGAGAGACCTACGGTCTGACGTGTGCGTACATGACCGGGTCGATGGCTAATGCAATTGCCAGTGACGATATGGTCATCGCGCTGGGTCGGGCTGGGATGCTGGGCGCGTTTGGGGCTGGGGGGCTGGCACCCGACCGCCTGGAGGCGGCAATTCAGAGGGTCCAGGATGCGCTCCCGAACGGACCTTATGCCTTCAACTTGATCCATAGTCCGAACGAACCGGCGATGGAGCGCGCCGCCGTTGACCTCTACCTCAAACATAGGGTGCCGGTCATCGAGGCCTCGGCTTATCTGCGTTTGACCTCTTCCGTGGTGCGTTACCGGGCGTCGGGACTCTCCTCGGATCCCGGCGGCAACGTGCGGATCGGTCACCGGATTATCGCCAAGCTATCGCGTCGCGAGGTGGCGCGGCGGTTTATGGCGCCGGCTCCCGACGTGATGCTGCGGGAGTTGGTCGCAAACGGTGCGATCACCCCCACACAAGCGCGGTTGGCGGCCTGGGTTCCGATGGCAGATGACGTCACCGTCGAGGGGGATTCCGGCGGACATACGGATCGTCGTCCCCTGGTCTGTCTGCTGCCGTCGCTGATCGCCCTCCGTGATGAGATGCAGGCTGAGTACGGGTTTGCCACGCCGGTGCGGGTGGGTGCAGCGGGGGGACTGGGGACCCCGGAGGCGGTGTTGGGCGCCTTTATGATGGGCGCAGCGTACGTCGTCACTGGCTCGATCAACCACGCCAGCGTTGAATCCGGCACCTCGCCGGCGGTCAAGGCGCTCCTGGCCGAAGCGGAGGCCACAGATGTGATGATGGCCCCGGCGGCCGATATGTTCGAGATGGGCGTCCAGCTTCAGGTTCTGAAACGGGGGACGCTCTTCCCTATGCGGGCCCGCAAACTTTACGAGCTTTATGAGACCTACGATAGCATCGATGCGATTCCCGCCGACGAACGGGAGAAACTGGAGACTCGGGTCTTCCAGCGCGAGTTCGAGGCGGTCTGGCAGGATTGCGTCGACTTTTTCGAAGCCCGCGATCCCAGACAGATCGAGCGGGCCCAGGGGCACCCGAAGCGCAAGATGGCGCTGATCTTCCGGTGGTATCTGGGGCTGGCGACCCATTGGGCGATCGGTGGGGTCAAGGATCGCCGGATGGACTATCAGATTTGGTGTGGGCCGGCCATGGGGGCCTTCAACGATTGGGCGCGTGGATCATTTCTCGAGGATCCTGCGGATCGCCACGTGGTCACCATGGCCGAGGTTTTGATGACGGGGGCCGCCCGTCACTATCGACGTCACCATTTGCAGATGCAGGGGATCGATCTGGCCTCCATTGGGCAGACGGTGCCCCTGGCGAAAGGAGCGACAGTATGACGACGCTGCGCAACGGATCCTGTCCTAAATGTCAATCGGCGGAGGTGTTGCATAACGTAGAGACTGCAGACCGCGACGCGCTCTCCATCATGGTCTATGAGGGATCGGGCGTGATCCCGCGACGGGGCCGGAGTTTCCCGATCCGGGCGTGGATCTGTGCGGACTGTGGATATACCGAGTTGTACGTGACCGAGCCCCAGGCGTTAGCCCAGTCCTATCATCGCTCGCGGACGCCGTTCCCTACCTAGCGCGGCGGTGCTTGAGGGTGGAAACTTTGCACGATGCCGGCATCGGGTCCCGGCTCTACCTGCCGGCAGCGGGGCAGGTTCATCTATGGTGGGCGTCGTTCGCGGCCGTTGAGGAGAGACGGCGCTGTCTGCTCTCGTGGCTTTCAGCGGGGGAGCGACGGCGTGCCGACCGGCTCCGCGAAAGCAGCGCTCGATTTCAACGGGTTGCCTCCCGTGGGCTGCTGCGTGCTCTGTTAGCGAGCTATGTGAACACGACGCCGAACGCGCTTCAGTTCGCCGAGAATCCGGCGGGCAAGCCGCATCTGGTTGAGCCCGTGACCGATCTCCAATTTAACGTCTCGCACAGCGGCGATCTCTGGGTCTGTGCGGTCACCGATGACCAGCCGGTCGGCGTCGACGTCGAGCGGGTGCGTCCTTTATCCTCTCGCCACCTGGCTCCTTTCCTGGCGCCGGAGGAACGCGCTGTGTGGGAGGACGCGTTGGACCCTGAGCGCGAAACCGAAGGGTTAAAGACACTCTTTGCCCTCTGGACCCGGAAGGAGGCCTACGTGAAAGCGCGCGGGTTGGGCTTTCACCTCCCGTTGGACGCTTTTGTCGTGACGACAGACCCTGACCGGCCGCCCCGGTTGCGGAGGGATGATCACGATCCGGAGGCTCCGAGCCGGTGGGCGATGCAAGACCTGGATCACTTCCCCGGTATGCGAGGGGCCGTGGCAATCTTGAGGCCGCTGCGCGGGATCTCCGTTCGCGCGCTCTCCGCATAGCATCAACCTCATTGTAGCGCTATCTAGATTGGAACCTTTCACTACCCGTGTGCGTTATAAAGGTAGGGTGCCCCTCGTGGGACCTATCGACCTCCCTTGATCGTATGACATCGAGGCGTTACCATTAGGAATCAGACAAACGCACAGATAGAAAGGAACCGCGTATGACTCGCTCTTCATTGCGCACGTTGTTGTTTCTGCTGATTGGGGTGGGGCTCCTTGCCGGATGCGGCACCCCACCGACCCCGCTGCCGACGGCTGCACCTACGGCAACGCCGCGTCCGGCGACGCCTACGCCAACGGCGATGCCTGAACCCACGACAGCACCTACCAACACACCGCTCCCGGCGCCCACGTCGACGCCTGAGCCCACCTCGACGGTGGCGCCGACAGCGTCCCCATCGCCGGAACTCACCGCGACGTTCACCCCACTGCCTCCCGCGTTCGATCCGACCCCACCCCCGCCGGTCGATCCTGCTGCCGACGATTTCGAGGATCAGCTTCGCGCGTACGTACAGCTGGTGGCGGATATGTTGAACGCCGGCTATAGTTTCGAGGAGGTCCTTGATACGTTGGCTTCCTGGTCGACGCCGGAGGGAACGCAGGGAAGTGATGCGAATATCTGGTACGTGATGCAGGACGTGGACGGCGACGGGACGGAGGAGGGCGTGGTGAGTTTGCCGCTGCCGGGGATCGGGTGCGGCGCGACGTTCTGCCCCCGGACGGTGGCTGTCATGGAAAGGAGTGGCGGCCGTTTCTCTCCGGGTACGGTCATTTCCTCGGATGCGGGGATGTTGATGCTCGGATCGCCGACGTTGCGCTTTACCGAGGATATCAACGCGGACGGACAGACTGAGATCGTGCTTGAGGAGCAATCGTGTGGTGCCCACACCTGTTTTACCCTGTTGATCGTAGGGCATTGGGATGGCACGACGTGGTACGACCTGACGGCGGATCCTATCGATCAGGCGTATGCCGACCTGACGATCGAGGATCGGGACGACGATGGCATTCTGGAGTTCGCGATGACCGGCGGGACGTCCGGATCGGCCGGCGCGGGCTTGCAGCGCCCGCACACGTTGATCTTCGACTGGCAGGATGGGGCGTATCGACGTGTCGAGGACATCCCGTCGCCATCGGATCACCCCTATTACTTGATGTTGGATGCGAACGCCGCTCTGGCTGATGAGGACGACTCGCGTGCGCTTGAGCTGGCGATGCAGGCGATCGAAAATCCCACATTCGAGGAGACGATGGCCCCGGTCGAGCCGCTGGACAGGGCTCGCATCCTCAGCTATGCGGCCGCTGAGGCGATGCTCGCGCACGCGCTTTCCGGGGATCTTGAGGCGATGGAAGCGGTCCTTGAGCGGACGCGCGATCTGCCCGAGGTGACCGAGAACGTCTATCTCGATGCAGCACAGGCGCTTCTAGACGTCTACCGGGAGACAGGCGATGCGGTGTCTGCCTGTGCGGCGATGGAGGACCTCATTGCCGGGCAGGCCGAGCCACCGGTTTTCTTTCAATGGTACGGGTATGGCACGGAGCGCCTCACGGTCGATCAAGTCTGCCCCTTGGACGCACCTGCGGAGGGGGAGACGCCGCAGCTCTAGACAGGGAACGGTGTTGTGCGGGACGATTTCTTGCAATCGTCTGCAACTTGCGGTGGTGGCGATCCGTAGTGGTTATAGGACAGTGCGTGCGGCAAGAGGATCGATGGGAAGAGAACGGCCAGGGTAAAGGAGTGGACGGATGGCAAGCAACGTGCTCGTGACGTTTGAGACGTGGACCGGGGCGACCCGGGGGGTAGCTGAGGCAGTCGGCGACGTACTGCGCGAAGGCGGATTGACGGTCGATGTGAAACGCGCCAAGCAGGTGACCGATCTGACTCCCTACGACGTCGTGGTTATCGGGGCTTCGGTTCACGCGGGACAAATTCCCCGGAGCCTGCGGCGCTTCGTCCGTAAGAACCGTGAGCGTCTTCGCGACGTATCGGTCGCGGATTTCATCGTTTGTCTGACCATGGTTGAGGACACGCCAGAGAATCGGGAGCAGGCGCGCTCCTATCTTGCGAAGCTTCACAAAGAGGCCCCCGGCCTCAATCCCACTGCCACCGGGCTCTTCGCCGGCGCCGTCCTTTCAGAGGGTGAGGACTTCGAGCGGCTCTTCCCGCTGGTCAAGATCCCGGTCAAGGGGATGGCAGAGTCTGAGGAGGATCATCGCGATTGGGAGGCCATTCGGGCCTGGGCTCAGGGGCTCCGGGAGCGATGGGCTCGCGAATAACGAGCGATCCTGTTATTGTGCATTGAGGAACTCAGAGAAGGGAAGCACTTAAGCTTCCCTTCTCGACCTATACGATCAGGTTGACCGGCTTTGCGTCAGATGACGGTCCCGTCGGGGATGACCACACTCTTGGGGATGACGACAATCCCATCGCGGATCACGTAAGAGTCGGTCTCCTCATCCTCCGTCCCCTCGTGGTTGCGGATCACCACGTTCTTGCCGATCCGCACGTTCTTGTCCAGGATTGCATTCTCGATCACGCTTCCTTCGCCCACCCCCATGTCCGGAAGCCCAAGCTTGCGATTTTCCTCTATCTGGGCGCTCGTTTCGTAGGAGTCGGCCCCCATCATCACGACACGGTGGAGATGGGCGCCTTTCTTGACAATGCCACGCAGCCCGACCACGCTGTCGGCGACCGCTGCATTATCCAGCCGGCATCCCGGTGCAATCAGCACCCGCATCAGACTGGAATCCAGGATCTGGCTGCCCGACAGATACCGGGCCCGCGTATAGATCGGCCACTCGGGAGCGAAAAAGTCGAATGGGGCGTCCGGGCCGGTCAGGGCCAGGTTGACGTTGTAGAAGGATTGGATCGTCCCGATGTCCTCCCAGAAGCCGTTGAATTGGTAGGCGTAGACCGGGAGCCCTCCATCGATGGCGGAGGGCATAATGTGCTTGCCGAAATCCGATCCACCTTCGTTGCGCAGCATATCCACCATTGCCTCGGTGCGGAAGAGGTAGATGCCCATCGAGGCTAGGTAAGGTTTGTCCCCTTCCAGGCTCTCGTAGCCTGAGAGTTCCTCCCGGGATGGCTTCTCGATAAAGTCCGTGATCCGCCCTTCACTGTCCGCCTTGAGGATTCCCATCCGTGTCGCGTCCTCGGCCCCAACCGGTTTGGCAGCAATGGTGATGTCCGCTTCCCTGGAGGCGTGGAATTGGATGAACCTCGTGTAGTCCATCCGGTACAGGTGATCGCCGGAGAGGATCAGGACGTTCTGCGATTCCGGGACCTGGAGTTGGAAAAGCTGCTTGCGCAGTGCGTCCGCCGTGCCCTGATACCAGGACTGGTTCGAGGGCGTCTGCTCCGCGGCCAATATGCGAACCCACCCGCCTGAGAATGTGTCGAATTGGTAGGTCCGCACGACGTGCCGGTGGAGCGACTCGGAGTTGAATTGTGTAAGCACGTAGAGCCGCCTGATGTTAGAATTGATGCAGTTGCTCATCGGGATGTCGATCAAGCGATACCATCCGGCCAGGGGTACGGCTGGCTTCGCTCGAAGTTTCGTAAGAGGATAAAGCCGGGTTCCGGCTCCACCGCCCAAAATCACACCAAGAGTGTCTTTCAAGAAGCTGAGCATGAATGGTACCTCCTTCGTTCAGTGATTGCTCACCTGTCATAGCCTAACTGGGCTGTTCCGATTGCTGCCATGCAAATCTGAACGCACGTTCCTCAACGCCTGGGTCCCCCCAAAGTGCGTGCCAAAGGCATCGAGTCTCGCGTGTCCGCATCTGTATCCTTATTATAGTGGGGGGATGGAATTCGTGCAAAATTGGGGTTGTGCTATGATGACGGATGGCAGATATCGTAGTGGTTGCCGGAGCATACGTGTACGAATATCCAGCACGAGACAACGGGATGTCGCTTGACGGATGAGCGTTTGAGGAGGCATGTCTTGAAGAGTCTAACGGAGACGGCACTGAACCGAGCGCAGCTTCTGGGCGCGACGTATGCCGACGTGCGCGTCATTGAGGCGCGCGAGCAGGGCGTTACGGTGCGTAACGGTCAGGTCAGCGGTGCCAACGAGGTGACGGATGTGGGGGTTGGCGTGCGGGTGATCGTCGATGGCGGATGGGGCTTTGCGTCCGGGGGCACACTGACCGAGTCGGAGGTCTCACGTGTCACGGCCCGGGCTGTGGAGATCGCACGAGCCAGCGCGCGATTTCAGCAGCACGAGGTGCGGTTGGGCCAGCCTGAGGTCCACCGGGACGCGTACCGGACGCCCGTCGTCCGTGACCCATTTGACGTTCCGATGACGGAGAAGGTCGACCTTCTTCTCCTGGCGGACCGGCAGATGCGGCGGGAGTCTCAGGTGAAGGTGACCCATGGGTCGATTGTGACGGTTCGGAAGCATCAGCACTTCGCCAGTACCGAGGGCTCCCAGATTGAGCAGGAGATCACCCAGGTTGGTACGGCGATCCTGGCGTACGCGATTGACGGGGACGAGATTCAGCGGCGCAGTTATCCCCAGGCTTTCCGCGATCAACACACGGAGGGCTGGGAGTTTATCGAGCGCCTCGATCTGCCTGGAAACGCGGAACGGATCGGGTCCGAGGCCGCTGCGTTGCTCGCTGCCGATCCCTGTCCAGGTGGGGTGACCACCCTGGTTCTGGGAGGATCGCAGTTGGGATTGCAGATCCACGAGTCATGTGGGCATCCCACAGAGCTGGACCGGGTCTTCGGCACCGAGGCGGCGTACGCCGGGACCAGCTTCTTGACCCCGGACAAGCTGGACGATTTTCGCTATGGATCGTCGATCGTGAACTTGACGGCCGATGCCACGATCCCGGGCGCGCTGGGGACCTTCGGGTACGATGACGAGGGCGTGCCGGCTCAGCGGGTTCCGTTGGTGCGCGAGGGGAAATTTGTGGGCTACCTGACGTCTCGGGAGACGGCGGCCCAATTGGCCGAGCTCCGGGGTGAGGATCCGGACCGGGCGCGGTCCGGGGGCGCGATGCGCGCTTCGGGTTGGAACCGTATCCCGCTGATCCGGATGACCAACGTCAATCTGGAGCCGGGCACCTGGACCTTCGAGGAGCTCATTGCCGATACCGACGAGGGTATCTACATGGAGGATAACCGTTCCTGGTCCATTGATAATCTCAGGTTGAACTTCCAGTTCGGGACCGAGATGGCCTACGAGATTAAGAATGGTAAGCTGGGCCGGCTGCTGAAGAACGCGACGTACACCGGCATCACGCCAAAGTTCTGGGGACAGTGTGACGCGATCTGCAATGCGGATCATTGGTACGTCTGGGGAATTCCAAACTGCGGTAAGGGCCAGCCGAGTCAATCGATGCAGACCGGACACGGTGCGGCGCCGGCCCGATTCCGCAACGTTCGTGTCGGCGTGATGCAATCGTAAGGGGGATGGCATGCTTGACGAGAAGAAAATTCGTGCGGTGATGGATCGAGCCCTTCAAAGCACCCAGGCGGAAGCGCTGGAGGTGCTCTTCTTTGGGCTTGACGAGGCGCTGACACGCTTTGCGAACAACGAGATTCATCAGAATGTGGCCGAGGTCAATGAAGCGCTGGTCGTGCGGGCGGCCTTTGGTCAGCGGGTGGGATCGATCTCGACCAACGATCTGAGCGACGAGGGTATCGAGGCGGCGGTCAAACGCGCGGAGTCGTTGGCAGACCTGCAACCGGAGAACCCCGATTTTCCCGGCTTTACAGACCCTCAGTCGATGCCTGAGGACGTGAACGCCTTTGATGCACGCACGGCCGGTGCTTCCCCTGAGATGCGGGCGGACGCCGTTGGTCACGCGATCCGTTACGCGCAGGAGCGGGACGTCAAGGCTTATGGGGCTTTTCGTACCTCCCGGTATGCCTGGGCGGTGGCCAACACCAACGGGCTTTACGCTTACCAGCCGTTGACGATGGCCGACCTCGTGGTGGTGGCGATGACCGAGACCTCCTCCGGGTACGCCGAGGACGCGTCGTGGCAGGTTGGGGAAATTGGCGTCGCGGCCCGGGGGCGGGAAGCGGTGGACAAGGCGATCCGCGCTCAGCATCCAGAGCCGCTCGATGCCGGCGTCTATCCGGTCGTCCTGGAGCCTTATGCGGCCCTCGATATCCTCAGTTTCTTGGGCCGTGGAGCCGGCGCGATACGCTATCAGGAAGGCCGGTCCTGGATGAGTGGGCGCCGGGGTGAGCGCCTGATGGACCCGGCGATCACCGTGGAGGATGCGCCGCTCGATCCTGACCTGTGGCCGATCGCCTTCGACTTCGAGGGCGTAGCCCGTCAACCTGTGACGATCGTCGATGAGGGGACGGTGGGAGACGTTGCCTATGACCGAACGTGGGCGGCGAAAGCGGACACAACCTCCAACGGGCACGCCCTGCCCGCCTTCAACCCGTTCTCGCCGTCAAGTGCGGTGGGGAGCTACGGTCCCATGCCGATGCACCTCAGAATGCAGGCCGGTTCGACCGCATTGAGCTCGATGGTTGCGGGCATCGAGCGTGGGCTCTACGTCACGCGCTTCAATTACACTCGGGTCGTTCATCCCCGAGAGGTCGTAATCACGGGCCTGACGCGGGACGGCACGTTCTTGATCGAGGATGGTGAGATCACCCGACCGGTACGCAATCTTCGCTTCACGCAGAGCTACGTCGATGCGCTGAACGACGTGGTCGCCGTGGGGGATTCGCTCAACGCATCGCGCGGGTACTTCGGGATAAGCTGCGCCCCGGCGCTCAGTTTGGGACACTTCCGCTTTACCGGGACGACGGACTTCTGATCGGTCCGGATGGGACCTCAACGCCCGCCGTGGCTTGGGCTCACGGCGGGCGCTTTGAGATCATAGACACTACGGACGTGCGCCGTCCGCCTAGTCTTGCTCCTGCTCGTTCCTGAACTTCGGTTTGGGGGCGTCAATTACCACGGTTTGCGCAGCGCGGATCACGTCCTTGAAATCAGGATGCTCGTAGGCCTCAATCTGGCCCTGGTCAGCCAGCGTAGAGAGTTGGGGATCGATCCCCAACTCTCCGAGGAAGTCGGTGTCGAATTTCTCGGCCATCTGTTTCGTGTTGCCCTCGCCGAAGAGCGCGTATTTCTCGCCGCAATGGGGGCAGACGACGTAGCTCATGTTCTCCACGACGCCCATAAGCGGGATCTCCAGGTGGCCTGCCATTTTCGCCGCTTTGCTGACGACCATCTCCGCGAGATCCTGCGGTGAGGTGACCAGAACAATTCCGGTGACGGGCAAGTTTTGCATCACGGTGAGGGCGGCATCCGAGGTACCCGGCGGCATATCCACCACCAGCGCGTCCAGATCCCCCCAGAAGACGTCGTTCCAAAACTGGTTAATGGCGCTGGCGATTAACGGGCCGCGCCAGATCACGGCGTCGTCCTCATTTTGCAGCATCAGGTTGATGGACATAATCTTGACGCCGGTTGAGGTTTGCGGGGGCATAATGCCCAGCGGGGACGTGATCGGGTGTTCGTCGACCCCGAAGAGCTTGGGGATGCTGGGACCGGTGATGTCGGAGTCGAGCACGCCGACGCGGAGCCCCGCGCGCCGGAGCCCGGCGGCCAAGAGCGCGGCGACGGTTGATTTGCCGACCCCGCCCTTGCCGCTCATCACGGCGATGACCGTGCGCACGCGGTTAAGGTCGCCGGCGGGATACTCGGACTGCGACTGTTGACGCGTCGACTGAAGGGTCTGGCGCATGCGTTCCCGTTCTTCTTCGTTCATCGCGGTCAGGGCAATTTCCACGTCGAGATCGTCCGCGAGTCCATCCACAGCCTGGGCTGCATCCTGAGCGATCTGATCCTGCAGCGGACAATTGGGGACCGTGAGCGCGATGATGACCTTGACTGTCTTGCCGTCAATTCGCACCTCGCGGACCATGCCGAGGTCCACAATGTCACGATGTAACTCTGGATCCATCACGTTGCTAAGGGCATCCATCACCTGTTCTTTATTTACCACAATCAGCCTCCTCGTAGCTTGTTTTGTCTTTTGAAGTTTGACGTTGTATCAAACCTTTTACGTATGAAATACCTACCTACACCGTGACGTGCCCCATCGATTCCGATGGGGCACCGGCACGTTGCCGTACATTCCCGGTTGACAGGGGGGTCAGGCGGGTTCCGCCTCGGTTGACATCTCGTGCTCGGCCTCGGCTTTCTCCTCGGTGCCCTCCTCGACGCCCCATATGCGATCGGGGGCGGTCAGGCGGTCAATATAGAGCACACCATCCAGGTGATCGATCTCGTGCTGGAAGACCCTGGCGAGATAGCCCCGGGGGCGGAGTTTGAAAGGTTGGCCATCTGGATCGAGACCCCGGACGACGACCTCAAAGGCACGTTCAACCTCTCCCACGTATCCTGGGATGGAGAGACAGCCCTCAATTCCAGTCTCGACCTCCCGGGATAGCTTCACGATCTCGGGATTCACGACGATAAACGTCTCGCCGCTGTCTGGGACCTCCTCGTCCTCAGGTAACTCGATCACGATGATGCGGTCCATTTCTCCGGTCTGTACGGCAGCCAGTCCTATCCCCTCTGCTTCGCTCATGGTCTCAACCATATCGGCGATGAGCGCACGAACTTCCGAGGTGATCTCCGTGACTTTGCGCGATTGCTTTCGTAAGCGAGGATCGCCGACCTTAATGATCTCACGCACGGCCATGCTGCCTCCAATCTCTGCTCGATGTCCCACAAGCTTTTGTGGGTCCAGGTACACGATCGTACACGTGATTGCTTCGTTCTCTTGCTGTTCTTCATTATATCGTAGGGCGCGTTGAAATATAGGGGGTTTCGTTGTCGTCTTACGCTTGCGCTTCCTGTTTCAGATCGTCGTAGGTTGAGAACCAGCTGAGCAGCTCCTGCTGGCGTCGGGCGGCCGCGATATCCTGCTGACGCTGATTATACTGGTACTGTCGATTGGAGATGGTCGCCTGGACGTCATTGGGGTGATGCACCCATTTGAGTCTGAAAAATCCCTCTTCGCCGGCGGTTTCAAAGTATACGTGGCCGTAATCGAAGAGGCGGGCCGGAATATTGGGGACTTCGGACCCCAGGTTCTGAATGCGATCCAACCTCGCTTGCCGGCGCGATTCCTGCAGGAGTAACGGGCGCTGCTCGACCAGAATGATGTGGCTCCGGGTGAGTTGGAAGTAATCGTTCCGCCAGTCCTCAATAAACCACATCAGGACGGCGATTGACACGGCTTCCAGCCCAAGCCATACGGCTACCCAGACCCAGAAATTCTTATTCCCGACCAACTGAATCAGGAGAAGCCCGCCGCCTAGGGTGATAACAGCCAGGGGAACGAAGGCTAACAGGTACTGGATAAATCCCGGCAGCCAATATCGCCGCCAGATGATCGTCTTTCCCTGCTCAGCTTCCAACCAGGACGGGGGAAAGAGATATTCCCAGATGGAGCGGACCAGGCCGACCATAAGGGACGGCCTTTCCGGTTCTGTCGCGCTCGGCTCAGGTTCTTTCTCCTCAGCCTCGTTGATCTCCAACCGTCGTGCGAGGAGGTCCCGAATTTTCCCCTGGGTGCGCAGCAGATCGCGGGCCCTTGAGCGCTCGATCTGTTCCGCGATGACCTCCCGTATGTGGGCCGGATTGGGCGTATAGTTCATATCGATCTCGACGGTCTCCCCGGCGGTTTGCAGGACGAGGTTCCCGAAATTCATCAGGTTGGCGGTGAGGCTGGGGCGCATCTCGTAGATATCCTCGACGTTGTCCAGCAGGGTCTCCTCCGTCTCTGCAGAGAAGGGCCACGTGCGCTCGATATGGACGACGCGCTGCGTGGTGATGACGAAATAATCATCACGCCAGTTGAGATACTGCCATACGATGATCCCTGCCAGGATTGCGACCGGACCGAGCAGTAGGATGGTGAGGAAATTATAGAACCAGCCTGTTGCGACGAACGCAGCATAGAGGGCGGGAAGTAACAGAACCAGAATGAACGTCGGGGCACCAATCTGACGGGATAGACGGATCCAATGTCTCTGGACGGTCTCGACCACCCATTCATCATCGCGGAGCCAATCGAATTCCCGCATCCGCCGCCGCTTGTCGACGCTTGGAGTGACATTAAGACGCCGGCGGATGTGCGGGTGGTCCTCCATCAGCGCTCTGAAATCCTCGCTCAGGATGTAGAGAACGCGGGCGTAGCCATCCGCCGTGGCGATCACGTCGTGGAAGTCGCCGACCAGGAGGCCGGTCTCGCCGGCGATCTCGCCGGGTTCGAGGGTGTCCACCTGAGTGACCAGGCCGTTTTGGTCGACCTGTGTCAGTTCTATCCGTCCTTCCAGGATGTAGTAGAGTCGGTCGGATATTTCGCCCTGTCGGAAAAGCCATTCCCCATTGTTATAGACCTGGTCGTGGACAAAGTCCGCGATGCGGTGGAGATCGACGTTGCCCTGGTGACCGGTGAACTCCTCGAAGAGGGGGATTTCACGCAGCGTCGGGACTAATTGAGATGGTTTCAGGGGGCCGGGTATCGTTCTTTTCAGATACTCACTTCGGTCGTAAGCGCGGACCAGGTCGCGGAAGGGCAGGGCCAAGGCGCGCACCTCCGTCTGCGCCGTGGCGATAAAGTCATCATAGTCACCGGGTTGGAGTCCCTGACGACCCATGATAAATCCCGCCGTTTGCGTGCCTAGCGAGCGTCCCTCCTTACCGTTGTCGTCGGCTTCGTATAACTCAACCTCACCTTCCAGGATGAAGAGGGTTCGATCCGGTGGGTGCCTTTGGGTCAGAATCTTGTGGCCGGCTTCGTAGTGGCGTTCGTTGACGTGAGGGACCAGGCGAAGAAGTTCCTCTTCGCCTTGGAGGTCAAGGCCCTTAAACTCAGGAATCTGCTTGAGGTATCCGAGAACAAATTGTGCATCCATTGCATTTATTATAACATAATCTTATTTTCTTGGGACGAGCGACGACGTTCGGTGAACGCGCTCCTTAACTTGGGGGGGCGTTCTCAGGCGAGCGTGGCCCGATAGACGTCCCACGTCTTCTGGGCTGTGGCTTCCCACGAGAACTTGGTCGCCTGCTCCCGCGCTTGCCGTTTGAGCGTGCTGACCATCGTATCGTCAATCAGCAACTGGATAAGCGCGCCGGCGATGCCGTCCACGTCGTCAGGGGATAGCAAGATACCCCCACGGCCGACGACCTCAGGCAGGCTCGCGCAGTCGCTGCCCACGACGGGAACGCCGCAGGATAGGGCTTCCAGCGGTGGGAGTCCGAATCCTTCATACGTCGAGGGATAGAGGAAGACCCGGGCGCCGCGATAGAGCGCGGGTTTCGTCGCTTCCTCGACGTACCCGAGGAATTGGACGCGGTCCTTTGGAATGCCGGCTCGGGCGGCTTGCTTCCTGGGATCGGCGGACGTTGGGTTGTCCGTGTTCGGCAATTTGCCGGCCACAACGAAGGTGGCTGACGCTACGGCCGTGCTGACCTTGGCAAAGGCCGCCATGGCCGTTTTGACGTTCTTGCGCACGTCGCATCCTCCGAGATAGAGAACGTAGGGGTGGGGGATCTGCCATTGACTTCGGATGCGTTCGTCGTCGCGTGCGGGCTCAGGTGTATAGGCCCGGTCCGCGGCCAGATGCACGACCCGAACCGTGTCCGGATTGACGGTGAGATGTGCGAGGATGTCGTTGCGCGCCGCGTAGGAGTCGGTCAGGATGAAGTCTGCAGCCGTCGAAGCGGCTTTGACCCACGCGGTATAGAGGCGGACGCGTGCATCCCCTCGGTAGGCCGGCAGCAGGAGGGGGATGAGGTCGTGAATGGTGACGACGGTTGGAAGCGGCGCGCGCGCCGGTGGCGCCCAATAGGGGACGTGCAGGAGGTCTGCGCCCCGTTGATGGGCCAATCTGGGCAAGCGTATCTGCTCCCACCATACCTTAGCAAGGGACCCCTTTCGTATGGGATGGTGAATCAAAGTGAGGTTGGGGGCGACCCGCTTCTCCTGGTGTCCGGCGCCAGATGGAAGCAAAACTGTCAGCTTTACGTCGTCGTGTAAAGCTGACAGGGTGTGAACTAGCTTCCGGACATATTGGCCGCTGCCGGTGTGAGCGAGATGCCAGAACCATCCATTGACGGCGATATGCATAGGGCTCACTCCGGATCACCGCGTGATGCGTATTCGGGTGCGGGCTCGCTTACTCCCGAAGGTGAACGTTAACGGCTTGGGGACCTCGGTCGGTCTGGGTGACTTCATACCAGACGGGCGTCTTTTCGTCCTCGAACTTGGCCGGATCGCCCTCGACGCCGCTGCGATGGAAGAAAATATCGCTGCCGTTGCTCTGGGTGATGAACCCGAAGTGCTTATCGTCACGGTACCACTTGATGACGCCGGGCTTGAGCCCAGGCTCGGACTCGCTGTCCTCCCGGCAGTCAGGGCAGCGGGTGGGGGGCTCAACTTCGAATCCCATCTCAGATTGGAGCCGCTGTTCCTCGACTCGATAGACAAATCTCTTCTCGCAGTTCTCACATGTCACAAATTGATCACGAAAGGCCATATTCTCTCTCTCCGCTTGGGTGTGTAGATCCGAACGACGCGTCTAGATGTTTTGGGTATCTTCGGACGTATGTAAAAATCTCTGAACGCTGACGTTACGGTTGTGCTCAACGCCACGATCTCACGTATACCTTACAGTAAACATAACTATACGCGAGAAAGGGAGTTTCGGCAAGTGGGAGTCCTTTTTCATAGGAAACCTGATCGTCCTGCGGGCGCCGGGGCACGATAAAGAAGAAGTTCTTATTGATTTTTACAACCTGCTGGGTACAATGGCCTTATGAAAGTATCGCACCGACACCCCTTACGTGATGGCTTGCGTTGGATTGGCGTCCTTTGTACGTTAGTAATGGTTGCCCTGCTTTTGCAGCGCGGTGAACCCTTGCTGCGTACGATGGAGCTCAACGTCGACCGCCTGGTCGCTGGGCAGACCTTTAACTTTGTCTCGTGGGAGATCGACGCGATGATGAGCAAGATCGCGTTCCGTCTTCTGTCTCCGCATCGGTGGATGGATGACGAAGCCCAGGCCCAGTTTGTCCTCGATTATCTCGCTGACGTGCGGGAAGCGCAGCGGCTGGCCTATGACATTGATCGCGTGTACGTGGATCCCGAGATCGACGATCCCGACCGGGCCAGTGCGGAGCAGCAGGCTTCCCTGGGCGCGCTCCGCGGTCGTATGGAGACGTCGGCGCCTATCGCTGAGGCCATTCTCGAGGACCAGGTGAGTGAGGTGTTGTATCGCGAGGGCGGGTTCGGTGCGCTCGGGATGATCCTGCCCTGGGTGCGGGGTACCTTCACGCCGCTACCCCATATTCTTATTATCTCCCGCCGGGATACGATTGAGACGGCCTATCAGAAGCAGCTCGTCGCCGGGATGACGGCTGCCGGGCAGACCCACATCGAGGATGAGGTGATGGAGGTTGAATCCGACTATTCGGCGTACGTCACGGCGATTGGTGGGCTCGCTGCGTATCCTTCGATGCTTCTGGAGAGCAGCAGTCTGGAGTGGGTCACGGACGTGATTGCCCACGAGTGGGTCCATCACTATCTGTCCTTCGGGCCGTTGGGCTGGAACTATATGCGTTCCGGCGAGACCCGGACCATCAATGAGACGACGGCCTCGCTGCTGGGTGATTGGGCCGGGCACGAGATTGTTCTCCGGTACTACGCGCCCTATTTGGATCGAGAGAAGCGCTTGCCAAGCTCGCTTCAGGTCGAGGAGACGGACGACGTGGCCGAGCCCGGCTTCGACTACCGGGCTGAGATGCACCGCACGCGGGTGACCGTGGACGATCTCCTGGCCGAAGGCAAGATCGAGGAGGCCGAACGCTATATGGAATCCCGACGCCGGGTCTTTGTAGAGCACGGATATCGCCTGCGGCGTTTGAACCAGGCGTATTTTGCGTTTCACGGGGCGTATGCCAGCGCGCCGGGCGCCTCTGGAGAGGATCCTATCGGGCCGCTGGTCCGCCGGTTCTGGGCTCTCAGTGTGACCCCTGCTGACTTTGCCAACGATCTCACTCCCATTACGTCCCTGGCGGAGCTCCGCGCGCTTCTGACTTCCTAAGTAGATGCGAGAAAGTATCTTAACAGTGCTCGTAGCCCCCGTCCCCGGGGGCGGAGGCCAAGGAACTTTTTCGGAGTTACTTAGCTTTGATGCCCTCTCGCTCCGAGGAGATTTGCAATCTCCGGCTGAAGTTGGATGATACCCGGGCAGCGGAAAAGCTCTTTTCTTTGCTCTGAAGGTTCATGTGGTATAATCCGGGGCGATGTTAGATAATGACGAGTTTGAGGTAGCGTTTGTTTAATCCAATTGATGCCTTGCTGGGCCTCTTTTCCCTGGACATCGGTATCGACCTGGGGACGGCCAACACCCTGGTCTACGTCCGGGGCAAGGGCATTGTGAGCAACGAGCCCTCCTGGGTCGCTCGGGACCGGCACAACAGCCGTAGAATCCTGGCTGTCGGTGCGGCAGCGAAGGAGATGGTGGGCAAAACACCCGGCAATATTGTCGTGATCCGACCCCTGCGCGACGGCGTGATCTCGGAGTTCGACGTGACCGAGGTCATGTTGCGTCACTTCATCCAACAAGCCCATAAGCAACTGCTGATCCCTCTGCCCCGTCCTCGCGTGGTGATTGGGATCCCCAGTGGCGTCACGGAGGTAGAGAAGCGCGCTGTCCACGACGCGGCGCTGGAGGCGGGTGCGCGCGAAGCGTACCTTATCGAGGAGCCGATGGCGGCCGCGTTGGGGGCCGGACTGCCCGTCACCGAACCGCAGGGGAGTATGATCGTCGATATTGGGGGCGGCACCACCGAGGTCGCGGTCTTTGCCCTTAAAGGCATTGTGGTTAGCAAGAGCCTGCGGGTCGCCGGCGATGAGTTGAATGAGGACATCGTTCAGTATGCCCGGCAGAAGTATAATTTGGCCATCAGCGAACGGATGGCAGAGCGGATCAAGATCAATATTGGGTCCGCCTATCCGCTGCCCGAGGAGCGCACGATGGCGATGCGCGGTCGGAATTTGATCAGCGGTCTGCCGGAGGAGATCGAGATCAGCAGTATCGAGATTCGAGAGGCCCTGAGCCGTTCGACCAACATCATCGTCGACCTGGTCCGGGATACCTTGGATGAAACACCACCGGAGCTCGTGTCCGATCTGATGGAGACCGGAATCTGTTTGGCGGGCGGCGGCGGTCAGCTCAAGGGGCTGGCCGAACGTGTCAGTGAAGAGACCCATATTCGTGCGTGGGTTGCCCAGGATTCCCTGACCTGTGTGGCGAGAGGTGCCGGCATGGTGCTTGAGGACTTCGAAGCGCTCCGTGCGACGCTTTCGACCGATGACCAATGGCGGCCCGGAGGATCCGCCACTTGGTAGCGATCTAAGAGACGATCGATCATGAGACGAAACAGCGGCCCTTGGCTCGCCTGGGCCTTGTTGGTTTTGGCGCTTCTCCTCATTGCGCTCAGTGGATCGGGCGCTGTGGCCCCCCTCACCAATGTACTCGGTACCGTCGTCTCTCCTGTGGAGCGGGCGGTCTCGGCGCTTGTGGATTTTCTCGGTTCTTTTGGGCGATCGACCCGTGATCTTCAGGCGTTGCAGGAGCAGGTAGAGACGTTGGAGTCTCAGAATGATGCGCTTCTCCAGGAGAATTTCAGGTTGCGGGAGTATCAGGCTGAGAACCAGGAATTGCGCCGACAGCTAAACTTCGCGCAGGAAAGTCCTACCTACGACCTAGTGGGGGCGGATGTGGTTGAACAGGGATGTAGGGTCTATCCCTGCGGTCAGGTTGTGGGAGAGGATACCAATCCCTATCTGAGTTACATCATCATCAGCGTGGGGGCTCGAAGTGGCGCGGCTGTAGGGATGCCGGTGGTGACCGGCGGGGCGGCGATGATCGGACGTGTTGTGCGTACCTCGCCGAACCTCGCGTACGTGCAGTTGATCAATGATCCGGAGAGCCAGCTCTCCGCGATGATTCAGCAGTCTCGGGTAAACGGCATCGTCGAGGGCTCGATCGCGGGAGAGATCTTTATGACGGATATTCTTCCTGATGAGTCGGTTAACGTGGGTGAGACGGTCGTCACCTCCTCCCTGGGAGGCATGTTGCCCCGGGGGTTGATTCTGGGGCAGGTCGAGGAGGTCGAGTATCAGGAATCCGATCTTTTCCAGCGCGCGCGTATCCGTCCGGCGGTCGACTTTCGGCGCCTTGAGACGGTGTTGGTCGTGACCGAGTTCCCTCAGCCCAATTTGGAGGAGATCGAGGCGCCATGAGCCTGTATTTTGGCATTCCGATCCTGTTGTTTGCAGCGGTGTTACAGAGCGCATGGTTGGAGGATCTGCGTGTGCTGGGCGGGCGCCCCGATTTGGTCCTGCTGCTTACGGTGACGTGGTCGATCATCCGGGGATCGAATGAGGGGACCCTCTGGGGATTTGTCGGCGGGCTCTTCTGCGACGTCCTTTCGGGCAGCGCCTTCGGGCTCTGGACCCTGATTCTGACCGTGGTAAGCTTCCTGGCAGGACAGCCATGGGTCCACGCGCTCGGTCCCACGGTCATTCGCTTGGCCATGATGGCGTTGATTGGGACGTTATTGGGACATCTGGGGCTGGTGGGGCTGATGACGTTATTGGGATATCCGGTTGATCTGGGTCGGGCTATTCAGACAGTGGCCGGGCCGGCTGCCCTGCTCAATGTTTTGCTCTCTCCGTTTGCGTTTACGTTTCTAGTCTGGTTCCACCGCCGTGCACAGCGCCGTCCGGGGAGTTTTGCTGAATGAGCCAGCACTATGGGATTGGGTCGGGTTGGATGGGCCGGGGGCAGTTGGACCGGCGGGACCGCTCTGCGGACGAACGGGAGGCCGCGCGTCCGCCGTGGTTCTTGCGCGCCCCGCGTCTTGCCCTGGTGGGATGGGTGTTTATCCTGATCCTGGGGCTTTACCTCATTCGTCTCTGGCAGCTGCAGTTTCTCGAAGGGGGCTCCTGGCAGGCTCGGGCGGAACAGCAACAGAACCGGTTGGTGACGATCTCCCCGCCCCGGGGCGTCATCTACGATCGTGAGGGTGAGATTTTGGTCCGCAATGTGCCCGCTTACAACGTCACGATCACGCCGGGTGAGCTTCCGGACGATGTGAAGCGTGAGCGTGAGGTTTTGATGCGTCTCTCTCAACTTCTTGAGATTCCCTACAGCACAGCATCCGGGCTGAATCAGCCCGAGTTCCAGGAGGAGTTGGGATTTGCCGGGCGTGCCTTCTATCCCCCTTTTGGTGAGGTGCCGGAGCCCGGTCTCCTAGAGATGGTGGATGAGGTGCGTTGGGTTGAACCCTATAAGCCGATCGTCGTGGATCAGAACGTCGATCGGGATTTAGCCTTGATCATCGCCCAAGAGGGCGGGGTGACCATGCCCGGCGTCGGCATTGAGATCATCCCGAGACGCTACTATCCCTACGGGGAGCTTCTCTCTCAGGTGCTGGGATTTCTGGGACCTATTCCGCCCGAGCAGGTTGAGACCTACGAGCAGCGGGGATACGATCCCAGCGTGGATCGTGTGGGATACGCGGGGATCGAAGCCCAGTTGGAGGAGTTGCTCCGGGGTATACCCGGGCGCCGGATCGTCGAAAAGGACGTGCTGGGACAGGAGTTGAGCGTGGTGAGCGAAACTCCACCGAGTCCGGGTGATAACGTCCATCTGACCTTGGACGTGAAGCTGCAGGCTGAGGTCCAACGTGCGTTGGCGCAGGGGTTAGCCGAGGCCGGGTCGCGACGGGGCGCGGCGGTCGTCCTGGATCCTCGAACGGGCGCGGTGCTGTCGTTGGCCAGCCTGCCGACGTATGATAACAATATGTTCAGTGAGCGGCTGGATGAGGATAAATATGAGGCTTTGTTGGACGATCCGCACCATCCCTTCCTCAATCACGCCATTGCGGATGAAGTCCCACCGGGGTCTACGTTCAAGATCATCCCGGCAGCCGCAGCCCTCCAAGAGGGCATTATTAACCGCTTCACGACCCTGAACGCGCCGGGTATCATCTATCTGCCCAACAAATTTGTCCCGGACGATCCGGAACTGGCACAGCCCTTTTATTGCTGGATTCAGCTCCAGCTCGGCCACGGGCACGGACCCATTGACGTGGTCGATGCGCTCGCCCAGTCGTGTGATATTTTCTTCTATAAGGTCGGCGGCGGTTTTGAGGAGACCGAGTTTGACGGGCTGGGCGTTGAGCGATTGGCCGAATATGCCACAGCCTTCGGCCTCGGATCACCGACCAACCTGGATCTGCCCGGTGAGAGCGGCGGCCTGGTTCCGACGCCGCAGTGGAAGCGCCAGCGGTATCAGGAGACCTGGACGACCGGGAATACCTACAATATGGCGATTGGCCAGGGTGATGTGCTTGCGACACCCCTCCAGATGGCCAATGCTTTAGCTGTGGTCGCCAATGGGGGCACCCTCTACCAGCCGCAATTGGTCCATCACGTTGAGGATGCGAGTCAGAACCTGATTCGCCCGTTTGCACCCGTTATCTCAAACACCCTGGAGATCGATCAGGCGGTGTGGGAGATCGTTCGCGAGGGTCTGGATCTCGCCGTCTCTGAGTCTGGAACGGGCAGTCGTGCCCTTCTGGAGGATCTGGATATCAATCTGGCGGGCAAGACCGGAACCGCCGAGTACTGCGATGACATCGCGTTAGAGGCGGGGCGCTGTGACGTCGAGGAGGAGGAGACGCTGCCGACCCACGCGTGGTTTATGGCCTACGGCCCGGTGGAAGCCCCGGAGATTGTGGTGCTTACATGGGTATACGATGGCGGTGAGGGATCGACGGAAGCGGCCCCTATCGCGCAAGAGATTATGGACTTCTACTTCCGCCGTAGTCTCGGCCTGTTGGGTGAGGAGGAGGCGACGCCGTCCGAAGAGGATGGACAGCCGACCGGCCCGATTCAGACGCCTTGACCGGGGTGTATGCCGTTGGCACCGACCAAGACCCTCCGCGAGCAATCTGGGCCCGACACTACCTCTTTAAGACTTAAATTCCCCTATACGATCATGGCGGTGGGATCCGCCTTTACGATTTGGATCCTGGCCCTGATGCGAACCCTGGCGCTCACGGGGTACGTTGCCTGGGCGATGGGGCCACTTGCCGTCCTCATCGCTTTGAGCGTGGCGCTTTCGCTGGCGATCCTGTACGTCCGTTGGGTCGGCGAGCGCGGCGCCTTGGTCGGCGATCAAATCCGGTCGCTCATTCCCTTATACGCTCCGGCTTGGCTGCTGTTGGTCCGCAGCCCTCAGCCCTGGCGAGGTCCGGTTCTCCTTCTTGGGGGGCTTTCAATCAGCGCGTTGCTGATGCTGAGCGCGAAACGATCCCAAGTCCATAGGCTGCGATGGGTGGGCGGCGTGCTGGCGGTGGTTCTCCCCTTTAGCCTTTATCTCCTCGATATTTCCCCTTACGTGGGGCGTGCCGATACCTTCGAGTTCCAAGTGGTCGCGCCGACGCTGGGGGTTGCGCACCCCAGCGGGTATCCGTTGTATACGTTGATAGGTAAGCTTTTCTCGATGATCCCGGTGGGGACCATCGCTTGGCGTGTCAATCTGTCCTCCGCGTTCTTTGCGGCCCTTGCCTCCGGCGTGCTTTTTATGGCGTTGGCGGACTTTGTTCCCTCGGATGGGACGGAGTCGCCGATCTTTATGCTGGGGAGACTGGGGGTCAGTTGGACGTTGGCATTTTCCCCGACCCTCTGGTCTCGCTCCATTGAGGCGGAGGTCTATGCGCTGAACGCCTGCCTCGTGGCGCTGGCGCTTTGGCTTGCCGTCACCTGGCGGCGGGGCCGGTGGTCCACATCGCGCGCGCTCCCCGCGTTTGGGCTGTTGATCGGATTAGCCCTGGCTTCCCACGTCACGTTAGGCGCTCTGGGGTTATTGGCCCTGGTGATGCTTCTGACCTCCGATTCGCGCCCTCGCGTTCGGACGCTGTTGGTTGCCGGTGCCTTGGGGCTCGCCGGTGTCGCGTTCTACCTCTATATCCCTCTCCGGTGGCCTGCGGTCACCGGGGGAGAGCGGATGTCCTTGGGGCATTTTTGGCGTTTTGTGACCAATGCGGAATCCGGCGGCGCGCTCCATCCGACCGCCTTCATTGACGACCCCGCGCGATGGGAGCTCGTGGGCTTACTCCTCAAGCGGCAGGTTGGGGTTCCCGGGTTGGTACTGGCAGGGGCCGGCCTGATTGTCCTGGGGTTCAGTACCTGGAATTTGGCGCTGGGGACGCTGCTGATGGTTGCAGCGTGGGTCTGGTTCAATTTGAGCTTCTACGTGGCCGATCCCGATTATTCTGCGTTCCTGATCCCGGCTCACGTCGTTGTGATCTTCTGGTTGGGGGTCGGAGTCCACCGGCTGCTCAGGCGGCTTCTCCGGTGGGCGCCGTCGCTGGCTGTGATCGGTCTTGTGGGGATAGCTGTGATCCCTATGTGGCAGCTTTGGACCACCGGCCCGACGCTGGATATGCGTGCACAAGGATATGCGGACGAGGCGTGGGCCCGTTATGCGTTGCAGCAACCCCTGGTCGAGGGAAGCGCGATTTTAGCGGACAGCGAGAAGTTCCCGCCTCTCTATTACCTGCAGCAGGTCGAGGGCATTCGGCCCGACCTCGATCTGGTGACGCTTTTTAATGAAGCGCAGTATCGGGCGGCGTTGGATGAACGGTTGGCCAAGGGGCAGGCGGTCTATCTGGCCCGATATCTGCCGGGCCTGGATGCTTACGGCGTGGAGGCGGTTGGGCCTCTCGTCCGGGTTGCGCCGGACCTATCGGCGGAGAGCCTGCGCAAATCTGTGAGTGCGCGATGGAATGGGGCTCTTGCCCTGCTTTCCAACCGTGTCGAGCTTGATCCCTTCGGGCGCCGGATGCATCATCTCCATCTGACGTGGCGTGCTGAAGCTGATATCGATCGGGATTTGGTGGTCAAGGTCCGCCTGATCGACCCTGAGCGTGCATCGGTGCTTTGGGTCAGCGAGGGGCGCCGTCCCGTCGGAGGATATACGAGCACCCAGGCGTGGAAGCGGGGGACCGTTGTCTCCGATTACGTGCCGCTTGCGTGGCCGGCGTGGGTGCCTCCTGGATCCTATCGAATTGAGCTCGGTGTCTTCCAACGTTTCGGCTCGGGGCTTCCCCGCCAACGTGAGTCCGACCCTTGGTTCGATCTGGGGATCTTTGATATGACTCCCCCTACCGGGGGCGGGCCCTCTCCATCCGGTCCGATATCGCCCTCTTCCCTGCCACGGGCATGCTATGCGGGGGAGATTTGGTTGAGCCGTGTCGATCTCCCCGGTCAGATTCCGGTGGGGGGCGAAGCGACGTTGGACGTCACCTGGACGTGCGAGGACACGGAGCTTTCCGGTGAGCCCTGGCTGCGTTGGATCCCGTTAGAGGGTGAGGAGCCGCCGCCCGATATTCAGCGGCTTGACCCGCTTGGATACGAAACGCCGTCCGCTTTTTGCACGGCGGACGGCACCGGTTCGAGGCCCGTGCGATACGCAGTGGCTGTCCCTGCGCATCCGGGCTCCTACCGCGTCGAGATAGGATGGGGCACGGGACGGACGGCCCGCTGCCGTTGGCTCGGGCGCCGCCGGGAGGCGTGTCCTGTAGCCAGGGTCGACGTGCTGCCGGGTGGGGAGGGGATCGCCACCTATGACAACAAGATTCTGCTCGTGGACGCCGAGGTAGATGCTGAGGGGGTACCGGCCGGAGGCCCCCTGTTCGTGAAGCTCCAATGGCGGGCGTTACAGGCAATGACCGAGGATTACACGGTCTTCGTGCAGGTCATTGGGCCCGATGGCCAGCTTTACGGACAGGTCGACAGTTGGCCAGTCCAGGGTGCCCGCCCGACCGGGGGGTGGGTCGTTGGGGAGGAGCTCTGGGATCCTTATCAAGTCTATGTCGATGCGGACGCACCCAGTGGTGAGTACCGGGTGATCGTGGGTTGGTATCTGCTCGCCGATATGAGCCGTCTTCCTGTTATCGACGCGCAAGGTCGAGAAGTTGGGGACTACATCCGGGTTGATACCTTCGCGCTGCCATAATCCTGTCAGCGATGGATCCGAACGTCAATGACCCTCTCCAGAATGCCTTGGGGAAACCTGGAATCTCCTTTCTCATTCGTGACCGGATTCATAATTGGCGTTCTCCAGGCATTGATTCGTGTACGCCTGCCCGACGTCCACGCGTCCCTCAATCGCTTGATAGGTGATCAAAGACTCCAGCAGGGCTTGCCATTGCGCCTCTGTCTGCCAGCCCAGCCCATTTGCGCCGGTGACCGGGCTGTGCGCTGCGTCAAGTTCGGTCTCAAGCATATACCGCATATGTTGGGGATCGGTCTCCGGTCCCGTATGGGTCAACACGATCTCAACGGCCCGGTCGGGATGCGCCTCCGCATAGCGGATGCCCCGGATCGCGGCGCGGACGAACCGGGCCAGGGCGTCGGATTGAGCCGCCAAGGTCTCCTCAGTTGTGACGTACGTCAGGCCCAGCGTCGGGATGCCGTAGTCCGCTGCCTCCCAATGCCGGAGTTCGTAGCCCCACGACTCGAGTAGATAGGGCTCGTTGGAGGCGAAGACCGGATAGACGTCGACGAGGCCCTCGGCGAGGACGCGAGGGTCAAAACCGACGTTGATCATCTTCACGTCGGAATCCTCGAGGCCGGCGTGGTCGAGCAGCGCCAATAGGTCTGGCGGGGGCGTGCCCTTGAAGCCGATGGCACGTCCTTCCCACGCGTCCAAGCTGTCAGGGCCACCGTCTTTGAGGGCTACGAAAGCTTGTTGGCCCCGTTGGCCGATGAGCGCCAGCGAGACGATCGGGAGGCCCGGAGAGGCCCGGCGTTTTAGCAGGACGGCGGCATCCTGCGTGGTCACGTGGACCTTGCCGGAGACCAGGAGCTGCATATGCTCGCCGCCTCCTGCGGAGTGTCGGATCTCGACCTGGAGGCCTTCCTCCTCGAAGAACCCTTCAGCATCTGCGACATAAACCCCCACAAACGGAAGGTTCGCCTGGGGACGGTAGCCTGCCATAAAGACCAGGGGTGAGGGTTGCGTCTTGATCCGCGCGCAGCCGGTCATGGTGAGAACTAACAGGATTATCCAATAGTGACGATATCGGGGCCTCCGCATAAGTTTTTCCTTCTCCTCATAACTTGATATTTGATTGCCACACCCACTGACGGCTTTGTGGTCCCGCGATTCACTCCCAGAATATGACCCAACCCTCGACTGCGATAACGAGCCCGTGGAGCCCAATGCCCATCAACGCCGAGCAGAGGACGGCAGCAAAGAGCCCGGGTAAGTTGAGTTCCGTATAGGCCAGCCACATGGTCCGTCCCAGCCCACTGGAGGCGCCGGCCCATTCGGCGACGACCGCCCCGACCAGGGAGAGCGGGGCGACCACTTTCAGGGCAGCGAAGAGATAGGGCAGCGCCGATGGCCACCGGGCATGCCGGAAGATCTCCTGGTCGCTGGCGTCCAAGGAATGCATAAGATTGAGTACCGACCGGTCCACGGCCTGAAGCCCGGCGTGGACGTTAATCAACACCGGGAAGAACGTCATCAGCCCTACGATCAGGACTTTGGGCAGCGGGCCGAACCCCAACCAGATAATAAGCAGAGGGGCGATGGCGGCGATAGGGGTCGCCTTGACCAGAATTGCCAGTGCCAGAACGCCGCGTGCGAGATGAGCCCTGAACGTGATCAGGATCGCAATCATCATACCAAGGGTAAGGCCCACGACAAGCCCACCCAGGGCCTCGCCGAGGGTGACCAGGGACGCGGTCGCGTAGAAACGTGCGTGGGTCAGCAGGGTTCGGGCCACCTGGGACGGTGCGGGTAACAGATAGGGAGGGATCTCTGCCAGGCGAACCGTCATTTCCCAGAGACCCAGGGCCAGCCCGACGACGCAGAGGATAGAGAGGATCTCGGCGCCCAGGTGCCCCGGTCGGCGGCGATCGGCGGGGCGTTGACTTAGATTGGGTGGTACGCTCATCGGTCGCTACCGGCTCGAGGGCTCGCGGACCCGCAGGTTGTCCCGGACGCGGCGGATGATTCGAATCATCGCCGGTTCTGTCGCATCGCGGGGATGGGGTTCCGAGACCGGCACGATCTCCCGGATGCGGCCCGGACTTGGGGTGATGACGACGATGCGATCCGCCAATCGCGCTGCTTCAATGATGTCGTGGGTCACCCATAGGACGGTGGGCTTGAACTCACGCCAGAGTGCCAGGACCTCATCCGAGAGGGTCTCGCGGGTCAATTCGTCGAGTGCAGCAAAGGGTTCGTCCATCAGCCAGATTGCGGCCCCGGTGGCCAGGGCTCGCGCCAGAGCGACGCGCTGCTGCATGCCCCCGGACAGGGTATGGGGATAGGCGGCCTCGTACGCCTCCAACCCGACAAGGTGGAGAAGGTTTGTGGGATCTGGGGCGGGATGGTGGTGACGCCGGTTGACCTGTTGTGGCAGCCGGACGTTGTCCAACACTGTCTTCCAGGGGAAGAGTGCCGGATCCTGTGCCATCCAGGCAATCAGCTTCTGCGCGCGTATCTCAGTTGGAGGGGCCCCATCGATGGTAATGACCCCCTGCGTCGGTGAGATCTGATCGACGATCAACCGCAGAAGCGTGGATTTCCCGCACCCGCTGGGTCCGATAAAGCAGACGAACTCACCACTTGCGATGGTGAGTGTCGTGGACGCCAGTGCGGCACGGGCATCTCCATTGTCGACAAAGGTTTTAGCGACGTCGTGCAGGTTGATTCGCATGGATCTTACTGGGTTCTCCTGACTTGGTGGACCGGCGCGGTAGTCTTCACCTGTCATCTCTCGGTCGTGTGTCGAAATCAGTATAAGAGGGACGGCAGCACAGTCAATAGCCGTCTTACGGCTTGTGTGCGATCTTTCATATAGCTGTGATGGCTCTATCTGTCCGTATGCTGGGGTTGCTCCTGTTGGAGAGTATGCTAGAATCCGAAGTTGACGCTTATTTATATCCTACGTACGGAGGAGAGATTGATGACTGAACAGAATCGGGATTGGCACGCGCTTAGCGCGGATGAAGCCACCCAGATCCTGGAGACCGACGCCGAGGCAGGTCTGAAAGCGGCCGAAGCCGAGTCACGGATCGAGGTCTACGGGTACAATGAGCTGGAAGAAAAACCACCCCCAACATTCCTAGATCGCCTCTGGGCTCAGCTAAAGGATTTCGTTGTTATGATCCTGCTGGTCTCAGCGGTGATCTCGGCGTTGCTTGGTGACTGGATCGAGGCGGGCGCTATTTTGGCCATTGTGGTCCTTAACTCGGCCATTGGCGTGATCCAGGAGAGTAAGGCTGAGGAGGCGTTGGCTGCGCTCAAGAAGATGGCTGCGCCTGATGCGCACGTGCTTCGGAATGGTCACCGGGTGATGGTGCCGGCGCGCGAGCTGGTGCCTGGCGATATCGTGCTCTTGGAGGCCGGAAGCATTATTCCTGCTGACCTGCGCTTGGTGGAGAGCATCAACCTCAAGGTTGAGGAGGCCTCGCTCACCGGTGAGTCGGTACCGGTTGATAAGCACGCCGGACAGACGCTGGATGCGGGGGCCAGTATTGGTGACCGCCACAACATGGCATTCATGAGCACGACGGTGACCTACGGGCGGGGCCGCGGCGTTGTGGTCGCCACCGGTATGCAGACGGAGATCGGCCACATTGCCGAGATGATCCAGTCTGTTGAGGAAGAGGACACGCCCCTTCAGAAGAAGCTGGACCAGGTGGGGAAGACCCTGGGCGTTGCGAGCCTGGCGGTTGTGGGGCTCGTTTTCCTCATTGGTGTGATTCGGCCCGTGATCGTGGGCGATGCTGTAGGATGGACCGGTCAGGATTGGGTCAACGAGATCAAGGAACTCTTCATGCTGGCCATCAGCCTCGCGATCGCAGCGGTGCCAGAGGGCCTGCCGGCCGTCGTGACCATTTGTCTGGCGTTGGGCATGCAGGAGATGGTCAAACGCCACGCGCTTATTCGCCGCCTTGCCTCGGTGGAGACGCTGGGCTCGGCGATGGTGATCTGCTCGGATAAGACCGGGACGCTGACCCAGAACCAGATGACCACAGTTCGCGTGTGGGCCGATCATAAGCTGTATTCGGTCACCGGACGTGGGTATAACCCCAAGGGTGACTTCACCCTGAATGACGAGACGATCGACATCGACGAGCACCCGACCCTCCGCAACACGTTGTGGGGTGGGGTGATGTGCAATGACGCAGATCTCGAGGAGCAGGACGACGGGGAGGACGCCTACCGGATGGTCGGCGACCCGACCGAGGGCGCGATGGTTGTCGCCGGGGCCAAGGCCGGCTTCTGGCGCCACAAGCAGGAATCGACTTATCCCCGGGTGAATGAGATTCCCTTCGACTCTGAGCGCAAGCGGATGTCGACGTTTCACGGGTTGGATGGAAGCGATCTCGATGGCGCAAGTCCCATCCTCCCTCAGGCTGACGGCGCGGGTTATATCGTCGTAGTCAAGGGAGCGCCGGATCTCGTCCTTCAGCGCTGCTCGATGCTGCAAACGGATGACGGTCCAACGCCGATGTCGGACGTGATGCGTCAAGAGATTCTGGACGCAAACGCCGGATTGGCCTCCGATGCGTTGCGGGTGCTGGCGGTCGCTTACCGGCCGATGCCCGAATTGCCCGAGGAACTCAAGCCGGATAAGATTGAGCAGAATCTCGTGCTGGTAGGGTTGCAGGGGATGATCGACCCGGCGCGCCCCGAGGTTATGCCGGCTGTGAAGCGGGCTCAGGGCGCCGGGCTGCGCACCATTATGGTGACCGGCGATTATGCGGCGACAGCCTCGGCGATCGCGGAGGAGATTGGCATCCTGCGACCGGGCCACGAGACGATCTCCGGACCGGAGCTCGAAGATATGAGCGACGCTGAGCTTGATGAGCGTATCGACAACGTCGACGTCTTCGCCCGTGTGGCTCCGCACCACAAGATGCGCATCGTCGCTGCCCTGCGGGACCGCAACAACGTCGTTGCGATGACGGGCGATGGGGTCAATGACGCCCCCGCGCTCAAGCAGGCGGATATCGGCGTTGCGATGGGTATCACCGGCACCGACGTCACCAAGCAGACGGCGGATATGGTTCTCACCGATGACAACTACGTGTCTATTGTGAGCGCCATCGAGCAGGGCCGGGTCATTTACTCCAACATCCGGAAGTTCGTCTACTTCCTGCTCTCCTGTAACGTGGCTGAGATTATGATTCTCTTCCTGTCCACGCTCTTTGGATGGGAGGCGCCGCTGACGGCGATCCAGTTGCTCTGGCTCAACCTGCTCAGTGATGGTGCCCCCGCTCTTGCGCTGGGCCTCGAGAAGGGGGATCCCGATATTATGGATCGGCCCCCGCGCCCCCCGGATGAGCCGGTGATCAACCGTGAGATGACCGTGGGGGTTGCCGTGCAGACGGTCGCGATTACGGCGGCGGTCCTTGCAGCCTACTGGCTGGGGCGGAGTTACTTCGCTGAGCGGACCGGGCAGGAGCCGCTTATCGTCGCAGAGACGATGGCCTTTGCCACGTTGGTGCTCTCCGAGCTGTTCCGGGCCTATACGTCCCGTTCAGAGCGGTACCCTCTCCTTAAGTTGGGTATCTTCACCAACAAGTGGATGCAGTACGCGGTCGGTTTCTCGATCGTGATGCTTCTCCTGGTGATTTATATCCCCGTGCCGGCGGTTCAGGAGATCTTCAACACGACGCCGCTCACCTTTAATGAGTGGTTGGCGATGGCCCCCTTAATTCTGTTGCCCTCCGTCTTCGCGGAGCTTCAGAAGGTGGTCATTATGCGTCGAATTCGCCGGTCGTAGTGTCTGATTGCGTTAGAAACAAACGGCGGGGGGGCCAAGCCCC